>CAIXAA010000918.1 GCA_903917305.1 uncultured Myxococcales bacterium
ACGGCGGCAGCCCCGGGCCGCTGCTGCAAGTGGCGCGGCACGGCGGTGGCAGTGGCCGCTACGCGACCGGCATGGGCGCGATTGGCATGTTGATCCCGCCCTACCACAGCAGTGACAAGGTGTTTCGCGCGCTCCCTCCGAAACCTGAGTTCTATCCCAAAGATGCGCGCTATCGCTCCAACTACCTGCCCGGTCGCGGCGCGCTCGCGCACCTGGCCGCGGAGATTGACAAGGGCGCGGCGGCGGCGGGCGTGACGCGGGCCAGCGTGCCGCAGCCGGCCGTGCGCAGCCTGCCGCCGCCGGAAACGCACTCGATTCGCGTGGCTGCCGATCTGTCGCACCGCGTGCTGCCGATGACGGGCGGTCGCACGGTGCTGCGCGTGCGGCTGCGCAGCGCGGACAAGGCGCCGGCGACGCGGGGGCCGCTGCACCTGCATGTCGTCCTGGACTACTCCGGCAGCATGAAGGGCAAGCCGTGGGAGCAGGTGTGCGCCGCCGTGCGCGATCTGGCGACGCGCCTGCTGCCGAGCGACCGGCTCTCGGTCACGATGTACAGCAATACCGCGGAGGTGCTGGCGCGGCCGCTGCCCGGCGGGCCGGAGCTGGCGCAGGTGGCGGAACGCGTGTGCCGCACCAGGCCGCACGGCGAGACCAATACGTTCGCGGGGTTGGCGTTGGGCTACCAGATGGCGCGCGAGAGCTTCGATGCGCAGGCGACGAACCGCGTGCTGCTGATCTCGGACGGCATGCCGACCATCGGGCCGAATGACCCGTATCAACTGACGATTGAGACCGCGCGGGCGCTGGGGGAGGGCATCACGACCTCCGCGCTGGGCGTGGGACGCGACTTCGATGCGCTGCTGATGGGCCGCGTCGCGCTCGAAGGCGGCGGCAACTCGCATTTCGTTCGCGATGCTGCGGCCTTGCCGGCGGTGCTGACCGACGAGCTCGAAGTGCTGTCGCGCGAGGCGGCCGAAGCGGTGGACGTGCGCATCCGGCTGCCGGAGGACGTGAAGCTGGTCGAAGTCGTGGGTTCGGAGCCGCTGACCCAAGCCGAAGCGCTGCGGGTGCGCGCGGTGGAGGTGGCGGCGGACCAGCGGCTGGATCGCGACAAGGGCATCGCGGCGGACCGGCAGCGCGACGTCGACGGCGGCGTGCGCTTCCTGCTGCCGTCGTTCCGTGCCGGCGACGAGCACGCGTTCGTGCTCGTGCTGGAGGTGCCGCCGGGCGATGGCTGGCACGACGTGGCCCACATCGAAGTGCGCTACAAGGACACGGTTGCAGGGCAGAATGCGGCGTTCGAGGGCACGCGCGGCGTCGAGATGGGCGCGAACCCGGAGACGGCCGAGGCGATGGTCGAGCCGGGCGTCCTGCTGGCGGAAGCCCGGGCGCGTGCTGGCTATGCCTTGGAACGGGCGAGTGAATACCTGGCGCCGGCCAACATCGAGGTGATCCGCGCGGAGCTGTACGCGGCCGCCACGGACTTGCAGCGCGTCGCCGACCGCATCGGCAGCGCGCCGGCCCATGCCGAGGCCGACCGCATGCGCGGCATCGCCGACACGGCCGCGCTGGTGCTCGGTCGAGGCCAATCTGCCTGGATGATCACCTGGTTGCACTATGATTGGCGCTTGTGCGGCGTGACGGCGTGGGGCGGCTGATCCCCCGCGCTTGACATCGGGCGCCCCAGCGTCTATCCGCCTCCGAGCGCAAGGGCGGCCCGCGATTCCCGCCCGTTCCAGGAGGCCGCATGGCCAGGCCGGTCAAAGTCACCCTCATGGGGCGATCCTTCACGCTGCAGACCGACGAAGACGAGGCCCACGTCCAGCGCGTGGCGTTGCTCGTCGATGGTCGCTTGACCGATCTGCAGGCCCGCGCGCGTTTGCCGGTGGAGTCGCTGGCGCTGCTGGCGGCGCTGACCCTGGGCGATGATTTGGAGAAAGAGCGTCAGAAAAACATAGTGTTGCGTAGTGAGGCCCAAGCGTTGGCCATCAAGCTGCGCGATCGGCTCAGTGGCCTGGCCAGCGAGCCCTGACGCGATCCCACGCATGGAGCGCAGCCATCCGGCCCGCCCTCGCCGAATCCCCGGAGAATGATGACAGAAGTGCCTCGAATGGCCTCGGGCTTGCCTTTGCCGCCCGCCTTGCTGGCCCTGCCGCCGCTTGCCGCGGCGCAGGCTCCGCAGCCCTGGCCGGACAGCAAGGCGGCGTGGCGCGCTGCGGCGGAGGCGGTGCTGCGCGCGCGCCCCGCGCAGGTGCGGCGCGCCCATGCGCTGGTGATGGCCAAGGAGATCACGGCGTTGGCGCTGGAGTTGGGCGCACGGCGCGTCGGCCTCTACAGTCCGATCGGCGCGGAGACGGAGACGCGCGATCTCGCGTATTCCCTCCTGGCAGCCGGACTTGCGCTTGCGTATCCGCGCCTGCAACCGGACGGCCTCCACATGGCCTTCGCGGATTGCGCTGGCCCCGATGCCTTGGCCGCCCGGCCGCGCAGCCGCCTGCTGGAGCCCGTGGGCCCGCTCGTCCCGCCTGAAGAATTGGATCTCGTCGTCGTGCCGTCCATGGCTTTACGACCTGATCTCAGGCGTTTGGGGCGCGGCGGCGGCCACTTCGACCGCTACCTGCCGCTGCTCCGCCCGGACGCCGTGACGGTGGGCAGCGCCGCCGGGGCCACGATCTTCGAGTGGGCGCCGGTCGAATCCCACGACGTCCCGCTCCGTTGCGCGTGCACCGAAGCTGGCCTCTTTCGCGCGGCGGTGACCCCATGAGCACGGCGTCCCTGCCGCAACGGCTGCGCGGCTTCGTCGCTCGTCGCCGACAATTCCTTTTGTTCTGCGCAGTTGGCGGCAGCGGCGTGCTCGTCAACATGGTCGTCTTCCACAGCACCCTCTGGGCGTGGCGCGGCCACTTCGGCGCGGTCGACCGTTTTGCGGCGAACGTCGCGGTCACGCTCGCGTGGCTGGTCTCAGTCGCAACCAACTTCGGGTTGAACGATCGCCTGACCTTCGGCAGCCGCCAGGCGGAGTTCAAGTCGAGCAGCCGGCGCCGCCTGGCGCGCTACTACACCGCCGCCTTGTCCGGTTATGGCTTGCAACTCGGCATCTTGAACCTCGTTACGTGGCTTTTGCCGAAGCTGGGCCACACCCTGTCCGGCGAGCCCGGCGCGGTCGCGTCGCTGTTCGCGCTGCTCGTCGCGCACCAGTATGGCGTCGGCAACCTCCTCGGCATCGCGGCCGGCACCGTCAGCAACTACCTGCTTTCGCGCACCTGGGTCTTTCGCTGACGAGCATCCGTCGACGTTGTACCGCGTCAGCAGTATGCTAGCAGCGCCAGAACGCGCAGGAATGAACCCATGCACCCCAACCGCGTCTACACCCGCCATCCGATCACGCTGCACGTGCAGGTCAAGACGATCCAGGGCTGGCAGGAGCTGCAGACCGCGGACGTGTCGCGCGTCGGCATGTTCGTGCGCACGCAGTCGCCTTCGCCGGTGGGGCACGTCGTGCAACTGCGCGTGCAGATTCCGAATGGCAAGCCGCCGATGGAGCTGATGGCGCAAGTGCGTCAAGTGGCGAAGAACAACGAGGAACATCCGCTCGGACCCGGCATGGGGCTGCAGTTCTTCGCCGCGGCGCAGGAACTCAAGAACGAGTGGAACGCGTTCATCACGTCGCTGCGACCGGCGCCGACCGACCTGAGCTACGCCGAGAACAGCGAAGTGCTGCGCGACCGGCTGCCGCCGCCAGAAGTGCGCGACATGCTGCGAAAGATGCGGGAATCCGGGGAACTGCGGCAGCCGACCGCATCGTCCCGCCCGCTGTTCGTGACGATCACGCCTTCGACGGTGGAGCGGCTGATGGCCGTCGCTTCGCGGGCGGAACGGGCTTCGACGCTGTTCCTGCGCGTGACCGTGCCGGCCGAGATCGGCCAGCGTGTGCGCGTCGTGCTGGTGCACCCGGAGACCGACGTCGAGATGGCGCTCGGTGCCTCGGTGCTGCGCGTCGTCACGGGCGAGCAGGACGAATTGGCCGGTGTCCAGGCGCAGTTCGATCCGATGGACCATCCAACCCGCGCCCGCCTGGCGTCCTTCCTGGCTGGCGAAGTGCCGCGGCTGGGCTGACGTGACCTCTGCACTTCCCGACCGTTTCTGCCCGGTCTGCGGCCAGGATGCCAGCGAGCGCTACTGTCCGCGCGACGGCACCGCCACGGTGACGCGCAAGAAGGTGGAGGCCGGCGCCCTCGACTACGCGCCCGGCCACATCGTCGAAGGCCGCTACCGCATCACCGGCCGTCTGGGCCACGGCGGCTTTGGCGCTGTGTTCTCGGCGGTGCACACGGGAACGGGGCAGGACATCGCGCTCAAGGTGCTGCACGTCGATCTGTCGTCGGACAACGCCGCGATCGTGAGGCGCTTCTGGCAGGAAGCGCAGATGACCTCGCGGCTGCGCCACCCGAACACGGTGCGCGTCTTCGATGTCGGCCAGACCGAGGAGGGCGCATTCTACCTCGCGATGGAGCACCTGCGCGGCGAGACCCTCGCGGATTTGCTGGAACAACGCGCGCGGCACGGTCAGGCGCTGACCGAAGCCGAGACGCGCGACATGGCGGTGCAGGTCTGCCGCAGCCTGCAGGAGGCGCACAAAGCCGGGCTGGTCCACCGCGACTTGAAGCCCGGCAACGTCATGCTGGTGCAGGGCGACGAGGAGCCGGGGCCGCTGGTCAAGGTGCTGGATTTCGGCATCGCGCGCCGCACCGACTCGTCGCTGACGGGCGAAGGCTCGGCGCTCGGCACGCCGTCCTACATGAGCCCCGAGCAGTGCCGCGGCAAGCCGGTCGATGCGCGCAGCGACTTGTATGCGCTCGGCGTGATGCTGTTCCGCTGCGTGACCGGTCACGTGCCGTTTGCCGACGAGAATCCGTTCACGGTCATGTTCCACCACGCGGAGACGCCGGTGCCGGACCCGCGCGGGATGGCGCCAACACCGCTGTCCGCGGGCATGGCGCGCTGCATCATGCGGGCGATGGCCAAGCTGCCGGACGAGCGCTTCGCGGACGCGCGCGAGATGCGCGAGGCGCTCGAAGCCACGCTGACGCAAGTGGACGAGGAGGCGACCAAGGCCCTTGCGCCGCTGCCCGTGCCGGTCGCGCCGGCGCTCCAGCCGCCGTCGGCGGCGGAAGTCTTCGTGCCGCGCTCGCGCAAGGCGCTGATGGCGGGCGTGATGGTCGGCGTGGTCGGGCTGGCTGCGCTGGCGTGGGCGGTGGCGCGGCAGCGGCATGCTTCTGCGGCGGCTGTGGCACCGGCACCGGCTCTGGCACCGGCACCGGCTCTGGCTCCGGCTCCGGCTCTGGCTCCGGCTCTGGCTCCGGCTCTGGCTCCGGCTCCGGCTTTGGCTCCGGTCGCGGCCCCAGCCCCGGCTCCGGCTCCCGAGCAGCGTCCGGCGGAGCCCGCGGCGCCTCGCAAGCGATCGGCGGTCGAAGCCATTGGATCAGAAGGAAAAACACGGCACGCGCAGCCGCAGCAGCCGCCGGCCGCTCCGGTGGGCGTCAAGCCCGCCGAAGCGCCGCCGCCCAAGCGCGTCGAAGCGCCGGCTCCGCCACCGCCGCAGAAACCTGCAGAAAAACCAACAGCTTTGGACTAGAAGCGGCCCGCCAGCATCGCGCCGTGGCCGTCCGGCCAGGGTGTCACGCTGACGCGCGCCGATGGCGCTGTCGCGAGCAGCACGGCGCCGACGGTTCCCGCGACCACGCCCGCGCCCACCAGCGCCCAGCCGCCGTATTCCCTTGAGTTGATGCTGCTTTGCCGCGCATTCGCATCGCTCTGCCCAATGCCGGTGATGTGGCCTTGCCCATCCGTCACGCTCAATCGCCCGTCCAGCGTCGACTGATCCGACGCCGCCATCGCCAGCACCACGCCCGCCACGATGACCGCCACACCTCCGCTGACCAGCAGCACCGTGCCCGCGGTGGCGCG
>CAIXAA010000919.1 GCA_903917305.1 uncultured Myxococcales bacterium
CAGCTTGGCAGCGCGCAGCACCTGGATCGCCTGCCTTTGCGCGCTCGTGCCCGTCGCGCTGTGCGCGCTCGTGCTTGTCGCGCCGTGCGCGCTCGTGCTGAGCGGCTGCGCGACCGGCCAGGACGTCAGCGAGAAGACCGCGGCCATGACCGAGGTCGTGCGCGGCGCCAAGGTGCCGGCGTACTACTGCGCGCCGCGCGATCTGGCCCTGGCCGAGGCGCACATCGATTTTGCCCGCCTGGAGTCGGATCACGGCAACACGCTCGGTGCCGCGGAGCACCTGACGCTGGCCGAGAAGCACGCGCAGGCGGTGGCCGCGGTCAAGGACATGAAGGGCTGCTGCCCGGACCGCGACGGCGACAAGATCTGCGACGCCGACGACAAGTGCCCGGACGACCCGGAGGACTACGACGGCGTCGACGACGCTGACGGCTGCCCGGAGTACGACCGCGACGGCGACGGCATCCAGGACCAGGTCGACCGCTGCCCGGACCAGCCCGAAGACAAGGACGGCTTCCTGGACGAGGACGGCTGCCCGGACCCGGACAACGACCAGGACGGCATCCTCGACGTCAACGACAAGTGCCCGAACGTCGCGGAAGACAAGGACGGCTTCGAGGACCAGGACGGCTGCCCGGACTTCGACAACGACGGCGACGGGATCATCGACTACCCGCGCCACGACGACAAATGCCCGGACAAGCCCGAGACCTTCAACGGCATCGACGACGACGACGGCTGCCCCGACGAGATGCCGGTCGAAGTCGTCAAGCCCAAGGAGTTCAAGAACATCATCGTCGAGGCCGACCGGATCGTGTTCAAGAAGCAGATCCTGTTCGCCACGAACTCGGCCAAGATCGTCGGCGCGCTGTCCGAGGAGATCCTCGACGAGGCCGCGGAAGCCTTGAAGGATCGGCCGGATGTGCGCGTGCAGGTCGAGGGCCACACCGACGAGCGCGGTCCGGACAAGAAGAACAAGAAGCTGAGCCAGGCGCGCGCCGAGTCCGTCGTGGCCGCGCTGGTGAGCCGCAGCATCGCGCGCAGCCGCCTCGTGCCCATGGGCTTTGGCGAAGAGAAGCCCATCGACAAGGGCCACAACGCCGAGGCGTGGGACAAGAACCGCCGCGTCGAATTCAACTTCCTGCAGTAGCCATCCATGAACGGCAGTCCGGCAACGAATCGGCGCCTTTTCGCCGTGCTCGCTGCGCTGGGCTTGTGCTGGGCCTTCTTCGTCCACTTCTCGCCGCACTACTTCGCCGCCAACGAGGCCGTGCGCCTGTACTTCGTGCAGGCCGTCGCGCAGGACGGCACGCCGCAGCTGGACGCCGTCGCGCGCCGCCATGGCTCCGTGCCGGTCGACCGCAGCGAGTACGGCGGCCACCTGTACATGGACAAGGCGCCGGGCCTGTCGCTGCTGGTCCTGCCGCTCTATCCGCTGGTGCGTGCGCTGCATCCCCTGGTCGAGACGCAGGATCTGTGGCTGTTCGGCTACCTCGCCTGCCTCGCCGGCGTGACCTTGCCGCTGCTGCTGAGCCTGTGGCTGCTGGGCCGCTGGCTCACGCCGCTGGTCGGCGAGGGTGAATCTGTCTGGATTCTTTTGGCTTTGGGCCTGGCCAGCCCGCTGTGGGTCTACGCCACCGTCTTCTTCGGCCACGGCCTGGCGGCGGCGGGCATCGCGGCTGGCTTCTTCGCGCTGGCGGCGCAGGAGCCCGGCGCGGGCAGCGTGCCGCGGCGCTTGCTGGCGGGCCTGGCGCTGGGCTACGCGGGCCTGACCGACACGCCGGTCTTCGTGCTCGATGCGCTGGTCTGCCTGTGGACCCTGCTGCGCGCGGCGCCGCCGTCCAGCGGTCTTGCCTTGCGCCAGCGAATCTTGCACGCCGCGCCGGTCGTCCTCGGCGTCGCCTCCTGCGTCGCCGTGCAGTTGGCCTACAACACCTGGACGCTGGGCCATCCCCTGCGATTTGCCTATCAATTCAAAGGTGATCCGCGCTTTGCCGCCATCATGCGCACCGGCTTCCTCGGTTTTGCACCGCCGAGCCTGGACGCGCTCTACGGCCTGTGGCTGGGCGCGCGCCGCGGCCTGCTCTACCACGCGCCCTGGCTCGCCTTGGGCCTGTGCGGCCACGCGCTGGCCGCCCTGCGCCGCGATCTGCCGTGGCAGCGCCGGCTCGATGCCGGCTTCCTGCTCGCCGCGATCCTCCTCTATGCCTGGCTGGTCGCGGGCTTCGCCGATTGGCCAGCGGGCGACAGCGCCTTTGCGCGCCACCTGCTGCCCATCGTGCCCTTGCTGGCTGCCGGGCTGGCGCACCTGCCGCCCAAGCCGTGGCTGCGCGCCGTGCTGCTGGCCAGCGTTCTCTACGGCATGCTGCTGGCGCTGCCCGTCGTCGCGACCTTCCCTTACCATTTTGAGCAGTTGACGTATCCGGTCTGGCAGCTGTCCTGGCCGCTGCTGACCCAAGGCCGCCTGGCGCCAAGCCTGGGGCGCCTGCTCGGCCTGCCGGACGCCGCGACGCTCGCGCTGTTTGGCGCGCTGCTGCTGCTGCCGTGGTTGCTGTGGGCGCGCCTGCCGCAGCTGCAGCCCAAGCTGGGCTGGCGGCCGCTGGCGGGCGCGCTGGCGCTGCTGACGCTGGCGCTGGCGCTCGCGGTGGGCGACGTGCCGCCGCCGGATCGCACGGTGGTCCAGCTGCGCGCCCAGGCGATTCGCTTGCTGCAGCCTTAGTTACACGCGCTTGGACAGCAAGGGCCGCAGCGCCGGCCGCTGGCGCACCAGCTCCAGCGCCAGCTGCGCGTGGCCCTCCGCGTAGCCGTTGCCGATGTACAGCTCGATGTCGGCGCCCACGCCTTCGGCTCCCAGCGCCACGCGGGTGAAGCTCGTCGCCATGCCGAAGAAAAAGCAGGTGCCGCGCTGGCGCGTCGACAGGATCGCCGCCATCTCCGTGCCCGGCAGGCTGGTCATCAGCACCACGGCGTGCGCCAGCTCGCCGCCCGTCATGTCCTGCACCGCCGCGCGCACCGCCAGCGCGTCGGTGGCATCCAGCGCGCGCCAGCCGTCGCACAGCCCCGCCACGTGGGCGGCAAGCAGCGGAGCTTCGAAGCGATCCAGCGCCCACAGCTTGAGATCCGGCCGCGCCGCGCGCGCCGCCGCCAGCGACAGTGTCCCCGCCTTGCCGGCGCCGATGCACACCAGGTGCGCGCCCTGCGGCAGCCGCCGCGCCAGCCGATCGATGAGCGCCGGCGCGCCGCACACGTCCAGCACGCTGAGCACCAATTCCGGAGGCATGTCGCTGGGAATCGCCGCAGCCGGCGCCGAAGGCGGCAGGATCGCGTGGCCGACGATCTCGACCTGGTGCGCAGCCCTGTGCACCTTCACGAACTTCTCGATGTGCAGCGGCGTCAGCGTCAGCGACACCAGCGTGGCGATCGGCGTACCGACCGGCAAGCCACGCAAAGGCCCGTCGTAGCGCGGACCCAGCTGGCGCACGCGCCCGAGCAGCATGCCGCCCGAGCCGGTCACCGGGTTGTGCATCTTGCCGGCGCGCTCGACGATCGCGGCGATCTGCGCCTCGATGGGCTCGCCGGTGCTTTCCAGCTGCGTGAACGACGCCGCGTCGATGTTCAGGCAATCGACGTCCAGCAGCGCCTCGGTCTCGAAGATCGGCAGCGACGCATCCAGGACATCCGCGGCCTGCGGCAGACGGCCCAGCGGCGCCAGGACGCGGTGGCACCCCAGCACATCACCGCCGGGGCGGAGCGAGAGAGAGGCAGTCACGGTCGCACCTACTTGGTTACATTGCTGAATTCGAAAGCGTTCGGGCCGGCGCGCACCTGCACCGCGCGCTCGAAGGCCGACGTCTTCTCGGTCTTGCCGCAGCGCACGACGTGCGGACCGATCAGCAGGCGCATCCGCACGAGCTCGAAGCCGAACATCTGGCCGTCGATGAACACGTCGGCACCGGACGGGCAGCGCACGCTCACCGCGGCATCCGGCTCGTCGCGATCCAGGTGGATCTTCTGGTCCTTGGGCGGATCGACGCGCGAAGAGTGGAGCACGACGGTCTGCGCCTTGAAACCGGGCGTACTCACGGTGATATCGGTCTCGCCGAACGGCACCAGCACGCGCATCGGGGTCGGGAAGGGCAGCTCCTTGCCGTTCAGCGCGATCGTCGCGCCCGGCGGATTGGACTCGACCAGGATGATGGCGTGGCTCATCTCGAGCTGCTTGGAGACGTTCTCCAGGTGGTTGATCACGATCTCGCGCTGGCGCGGGTCGAGCGGCGCGCGCAGCGTCTGCTCCAGGTACGGATGCGACTCGTCGTAGACGTGCAGCGTGTAGAGCATCGAGCCGACGTTGAAGATGGCGTTGGACAGCGGGAACAGCTTCAAGGAGGCGCGGAATTTCTCCAGCGCATCCTCGTACTTGCCGGCTGCGACCAGCTTCTTGCCTTCTTCGTTCAGGCGCTCGGCCGCGCGATCGGGCGGCTCACCCGGGCGCGCCTCGTTGCCGGCGTTGGTCTGGGCGTGCAGCGGCGCGGGCGCCAGCGCGCTGCCAGCCAGCAGCAGCACGCCGCACAGCACCACGACGCCCCGGCGCGCGCGCTTGTTTGCGGAATTCCAATGGATAAGCAAATCTGGCATGGTCACACTCTCCGCCTGCCGCCGCAAGGCATCGCGTCACGAAGACGCCCAAGGTAAACTGGGCGGGCTGGCGCCGCAACCTCCCCGGTCGAGACAGCCTCGCAGGGCGGCAACGCGCACCCGCCCGCCGCCATTCAGGACGTGAAAGCCGATGACGCCCGAGCCTTCTTCCCGCTGGCAGCGCACCTGGACGCTGCTGCGCCGCTGGCCGGCCCTTGGCGTGGTGCCGCTGGTCCTGCTGGTGGCGGGCTTCGGTCAGGCGACGGTGCTGCGCGCGCCGATCGTCTGCGTCTTTCGCCTGACCACCGGGCTGCCGTGCGCTGGCTGCGGCCTGACCCGCGCCTTTCTCGCGCTGAGCCACGGCCACCTGCAGGCGGCGCTGGACTTCAACCTCCTGTCGCCCTTCGTGTTTGTCTGGATGCTGGCGTGGTGGCTGGTGGCGATCGTCGCCGTGCTGCGCGGGCGCGACGTGCCGGACCACCCGCGCTGGCTGCCGCGGCTGGGCCTGATCGTCGTGGTCAGCTACTGGATCGGCCGCGTGGCCTGGTTCGTGCTGCAGCCGCACCCATGGCAGCAGATGGTGACGGATTCGCCGGTGATGCGGCTGGTCGACGGGCTGCTGCGGCGGATCGTCTAGAACACCGCCGTCAGCGCGGCGGCAAAACGCTGCGCATCGTCGGCTTCGCCGCGCAGGCGCAGTTGGGCGTCAAGGGCCCGAAACCACGTGCCTTGACGCCGCGCGTAGAGCCAGTGCGCGTGCGCCAGGCGGTCGGCAAAGTCCTCGGCTGGTTGATCGCCGCGCAGGACGGCGACCGCGTCGCGGTAGCCCAGGGCTTGCATCGCGGGTGCATCAGGCGCGAGCGCCGCGTCGCCGGACAGCAGCGCCGCCACTTCCGCCAGCAGCGGTGCCGCCATCGCCCGCGCCCGCGTCTCGATGCGCGCGCGCAGCACGTCGACTGGCGGCTCCAGCACCGTGATCAGCGCCTGGTAGCGGTCCGGCTGCGCTGCATGTTCCTGATGCCACTGTGAAAACGGCCGACCCGTCGCGCGCCACACCTCCAGCGCCCGCAGCACGCGCTGGCGGTTGGCGGCCGGCACCGACGCGGCATAGACCGGGTCGACGCTGGCCAGCTCGGTGTGCAGCTTGTGCGCGCCCCGCTCCTGCCACTCCTGCGCCAGCTGCTCGCGAAGTTCAGGCGCTACCTCGGGAATCTCCGCCATGCCGCGCAGCACGGCGCGCAGGTACAGGCCCGTGCCGCCCACCAGCAGCGGCCACGCGCCGCGGCTGTGCACTTCCGCGATCGCCGCGTCCGCCAAGGCCGCGAAGTGCGCGGCGTTCATCGCTTCGGTCGGCTCCGCGCAGTCGAGCAGGTGGTAGGGCAGGGCTGCCCGCTCCGCCGCATCCGGCTTGGCCGTCCCCGCCGCGAGCCGCCGATAGACCTGCAGCGCGTCGAGGTTGATCGCCTCGATGGGCAGGCCGTGGCGCTGCCGCAGCGCGATCGCCAGCGCGGTCTTGCCCGAACCGGTCGCGCCGACCAGCGCTGCCACGCGGGTTGCTTGCTTGTCTTGAGTCATGATCACGTGCGGTTGAACCAGCGGCCCACATCCTCGAAGCGCGCGCGCATCGTCACCGGCCGGCCGTGCGGGCAGTGCGCGGACAGGTCGACGCCGTCCATGGATTTCAAGAGATCCGCCACCGCCTGCGCCGTCATCGGATCGCCGGCGCGCACGGCAGCGTGGCAGGCCAGCGTCGCGGCGGAGCGCTCCAGCCGCTGCGTCGTCGTCTGGCCGCGCCCGCCCTCCACCAGCGAAGCGGCCAGCGCGCGCACTTCCTCGGCGACGTCGCGGGCGCGCAGCAGCGCAGGTTGCGCCCGCACGCGCACGATGCGCTCGCCGGACGCCTCGATGTCAAAGCCCAGCTGGCTCAGCAGGTCCTGCGCCTCGGTCATCGCCGCCACCTGGTCCGGGCCCAGCGGCACCACGACCGGAATCAGCAGCTGCTGGCTGGCATACTCGCCTTCGCGCCAGCCGCGCACGAACTGCTCGAACAGGACGCGCTCATGCGCCGCGTGCTGATCAATGAGCACCAGCGCATCCTGGGTCTCGCACACCAGGAAGCACAGGCCCGCCTGGCCGATGTAGCGCAGGCTCGACCACTGCCCCGATTGCTTCTCCGCCTGGCCCTGCGGCAGCGGCAGCGCCTCGTGGGTCGCCATCGCCTTCCACTCGCCGGTGCGCATCAGGGGCGCCCGCCACGCCGCCGGATCGCGCACGCCCAGCGTGGCCTCGCTGCCATAGCGCATGCGCGGCGTTTCACCCGCTGGCGCATCCAGCGCCGGCTGCGACGGCAGCACCGGCTCCAGCGCCCACGGCGTCGCCGCCAGCATCGTGCGAATCGCGCGCGCCACCGCGACATGCACCGCCTGGCTCGACACGAAGCGCACTTCGGTCTTCTGCGGGTGCACGTTGACGTCGACCGTGTTCGGCGGGCAGCGCAGCGACAGCACGCCCTGCGGATAGCGACCGCGCTCCAGGAGCGTGCCGTACGCCGCCGTCACCGCGTGCTGCAGCGTGCGGTCCGACACCGGCCGGCCATTGACCAGCAGCACCAGCTGGCTCGGTCCGACGTGATCCAGGCCGGGATCGCTCAGCAAGCCCTCGACTTCATACTCGTCGTCGTCGTGCACCGGGTACAGCCGCCGCGCCACCTCCGGGCCCAGCACGGCATGGGCGCGCCGGGCGAGGTCGGGATCCGGAGGATAATCGCAGACTTTCCGATCGTTGTGCACCACCGAGAGGTGCAGGCTCGGCCGCGCCAGCGCCAGCGCGTCGACGTAGCGCAGCACCTGCCCGAGCTCGGTCGCCGGTGTGCGCAAAAACTTGAGGCGCGCCGGCACGTTGTAGAACAAGTCGCGCACCTGGATGTCCGTGCCGACCGGGCAGCCGGCGGGCGACTCCTCCAGCGCCGTCTTGCCGCCGCCTTCCAAGCGCACGCCGACCGCGGCGTCCGGGCGCCGGCTGGTGAGCGTGACCTGCGAGACCGAGAGGATCGACGCCAAGGCCTCGCCGCGAAAGCCGAAACTGCCGATGCTCATCAGCTCCGACGCGCTGCGCAGCTTGGACGTGGCGTGGCGCGCGAAGGCCAGGCGCGCGCTGGGCGAGTCCAGGCCGCAGCCATTGTCGGTGACCTGGATGAGGTGGCGGCCGCCTTCGGTCAGGCGGATCTGCACGCGGGTCGCGCCGGCATCCAGGCTGTTTTCGACGAGTTCCTTGACCACGGACGCTGGCCGTTCCACCACCTCGCCTGCGGCGATCTGGTTGGCGACGAGGGGGTCGAGGACGGCGATGGTCGGGTAGGCGCTCACGGCGCCGATGCTAGCACGGGTGCTGGCGAACGTCAGTCGATCGCCGCCGTCTGCCGCGCGTTCGGCTGCTTCTGCATGAACGGCCCCAGCGTGGTCGGCAGCGCCGGTGCGCGCGCCAGCTGGTCGCGCTGGATCTCGCCCCACTCCGGGTAGAGCCACGCGTACGTCTGCGCGCTCGCGGTCACCTGCATCACGTACGCGCGCGTCGCAGGGTACGGAATCGACTCGACAAACACGTCCGTCGGCTGCCCCGCCAGCTTCTTGACCCACGGCTGCACGGCATAGGGCCCGGCATTGTACGCCGCCGCCGCCGCCGCCTGGTTGTTGCGGAAAAGACTGAGCAATTGCGCAAGGTACAGCGAGCCGAGCTGCAGGTTGTAGGCCGGCCGGAACAGCGCCCCCGCCCCGGCAAAGCCGATCTTGTGCAGCTCCGCCACCGCGCGCGCCGAGGTCGGCAGCATCTGCGTGAGCCCCATCGCCCCCGCCTTGGACGCCGCCGTCGGCAGGAACGCGCTCTCGTGGCGCATGATGGCGTACAGCAGCGTGCGCGAGATGCCGGCGCCCTGCGACGCGTCGCTCGCCTCCGGATAGAACGCGCTGGGGAACGATTGCCGCCAGACGCCCGCCGTCGCGTCGTCCGGCCTTGCGGCATGGCGCGTATGGCGCTGCATCACGCCGTACGCCGCGCGCCGGTGCCCGTCCAGCTCATAGAGCGTCGCCAGCAGGTGGATGCCGTCGCGCGGCAGCCCATGGCTCAGCTGGCTCGCCAGCAGCAGCTCGCCCTCGACCGGCAGCCCCATGCGCACCAGCAGCACGGCCTCGTCCAGCGCTTCGTTCTTGGCCACGCGCACGCGGTCCAGGCTCAGCGGCGGCTGGTGCGTGTCCGACGGGCTCGGCGGCGGCCCTTGCAGGCGCTCGGCACGCTCCGGCTCGATCTCGCGGATGCGGTCCAGCGACAAAACGCCATAGTACGTCTGGGCATACGTGTTGGTCACGCTCGCCCAGGCCTCCATCGCCGCATCCAGCTGCCCCATCTGCGCCAGGCAGCGCCCCTGCCAGTAGATCGCCTTGGCGCGCCACGGCTGCATGGCGCCAGTCCACAAGTGACCGTATTCACGCTCTAACTTCACCAGGTGCTGCAGCGCGCCGGCATGGTCGCCCGCGAGGAAGCGGTTCCACGCCAGCCCCCACAGCGCCAGCTCGCGCTCCTCGGCGTGCGGATGCTGGTCGAGCAGCTTGACCAGGACCTGCTCGGCCTCCTTGGGCTGGTTCACGGCGTTGTACAGCCGATGCAGCCGCTGCAGCGCCCGCGCCTGCACATCGGCGCCCGCGGCAATGCCTTGGATTCGCGTCAGTTTCTCGATCGCTTCCTGATCCTCGCCGGCCTTGCCCAGCGCATCGCCGAGCGCGTACAGCGCCCGGCCCTGCAGCACGGGATCCTCCAAGGAATCCACGGCTTCACGCAGCTGGACGATCGCCTTGTCGCGCGTCGCCTTCTCCCTGGCCAGCAGCGCTCCGCGCACGTAAGCCCGCAGCGCGCCATCGGTATCCGTGATCGCCTCGGCCTCGCGCAGCCACATGCGCAGCTGCTCGGCCTTGACGGCGCGGCGCCGCAGGATGCGCTCGATCTGGTCGCTCGGACTCGGTTCCGCTTTGAGTGCCCGAAGTTGCAGCGCCGCCTGCGTCGAGAACGGCTCCTCGTCCATGTTCCAGGCCAGCAGGTACTGCGCCACGGCTTCCTGCGGATTGCCGCCGCGCCGCGCCACCTCGCCCTTGAGAAACGCCATTTGACTGCGCTGGTTGCGGGGCAGCAGCGAAGGCCGGATGCGCTCGAGCGCATCGCGCGTCGGCCCCACCTGCCCGCGGTCCAGCTCCAGCTTGGCCATCTGCAGCGTCGCCGCGTCGCGCGTGACGTGCCAGGGCGCCACGGCCGCGAGCTGCGCCAGCGCCTCCTCGACGTCCTTGCGCCGCAGGGCCAGATCCGCCAGATGTTGGCGCGCCCGCTGGGCAAACGGCCCCGCCTGCGCCAGCCGTTGCCAAGCGCGCTCCGCCTCCGGCCAGTTGCGCTGCGCCTCGTGCGCCAGGGCCAGCAGGTGCAGCGCCGCCTGGGAGACCTGGGATTGTCGTGCAGTCGTCGCTACTTCCGCCGCCTGGCGCACCACCGCGGCATACTGGCGGTGGCGAAACGCGTCGAGCAGCGTCTTGTAGCGTGGGTCCAGCTCGGCCAGCGGCGCGAAATCGTAGAGATCTTCGGTCGAAGCCAGCAGCGTGGCCAGCCGCTCCGGGTGGCCCGACGTCAGCGCGGGTTCGCTGACGTCCGCCTCGCTCGGCTCATCGTCGCCGTCCTCCGCACGCAAGCTGCGCGGGAGCAGGCAGGCAACCAGCAGAAAAATCAGAGGGATCTTCGCAAGCGCGGTGCTGGATCGAGTTGAACTGGCCGCGCCGCTCCGTCGCATCCGGCCACCGTAAGGCGGTCCGGCCCAGATGACAAGAAAACTGCGCTTGCCTGGGTAGCCGGACCCCAGCCGGCCTTGGGACGATCGCGAGACGCAAGCCCTGTGCAGGATCAGGCACATGGCGCAAAAGCGGCGATCGCGGCGTGGCCTACGGCCCCATCTTCGGGCAGGTGTAGCCCTTGAATTCCTTTTCCTTGAGCGCCATGAACTCGGGATCGGCGTCGTTCTGGTGCGCAATGTCGAGGAGTTCCTTGGTGAACGCCTTCTGCTCCCACAGCAGATCCTCGGCGTCCTTCTTGCCCTGCGCGGTCTTGCCCAGGTAGTCCTTGCTCTGCTGCAGGCAGAATTGCTCTTTCATGCCCTGGATGTAGCGGGTCTGGATGGTCTTGGGCTCCGGCAGCAGGTCGAACGCCGCGTTGTCGATGACGAACTTGCCATCCGGCGTGCGCTTGAACTTGCGCACCGTCCAGCCCGCCGCCTCCAGCTTCTTGGGGTCGACATCGGGCGGCGCCGGCTGCTCGTAGAACAGGATGTCACGCGGCTTGTAACCCACGGCGCTCAAATGGATCTCATAGACCCACGTCGAAATGTCGGTCGTCTTGATCTTGAGCGTCGGATCCTGCCCCGTCTGCTTCTCGCCTTCCTTGGCGGCCTGCTCCGGCTCCTGCTTGCGCTTCTCGATCGCCTTGACGTCCTCGTAGGTCAGGCGCTTGCCGGTGCCGTCGGCCTGCTCCTTCTCGAGCAGCGGCAGGTTGGACAGCACCATCGGCAGCACCAGGTCCTTGCCCGGCATCGGCTGCCAGGTCACGGGGTTCGCCGGCGTCGCGGAGAACGCGATGAAGCCCTTGGTCTGGCCATCGGCGCTCTTGCCCTGCTTCCATTCACCGATCTTCTTTTCCTTGAAGCCGCGCGCATCGGTCGCGCCATCGCGGATGCGCTTGACGAACGCGTCGCGCGTCTCCTCGTAGCGCTTCTGCGTGATCGTCACCGACGTGTCCTTCTCCGGCGTGAAGCCCAGATCGAAGTTGCCGTAGTGGTGGGTCATCAACTCGATTTCTTCTTTCTTCTCCGCCTGATCCAGCGCGAACTGGCGATCCTCGTCGGTCTCGCACTTGTCCTGCTTGCCGAGCACCGCGCATTGGAAGCGCGCGTTCATCTCCGCGTTCATCGTCACGTAGGCGACGATGCCGATGGCAACCGCCAGGAAAAAGCCCAGTGCAACCAAGCCCATCGGGAAGGACCGCTTGCCGTGCCCCGCTTCGGTCGGCGGCAGCCCGAGCTGATCGTCACCCGAGCCCTCGTCGTCCTTGCCCTTGAGCACAGCCGCCAGCGGATCGGCAAAACCGTCGCCCTCGTAGGCCGTGTGGATCGCCTTGGAGCGGTGGTGATCGTCGTGCTGCTGCACGTCGGGCTTGTGCACTTCGGCTTTCGGCGCCTCGGCTTTTGCGGCCGGAGCGGGAGCCGGAGCCGCAGCCGGAACTGGAGCCGGAGCCGCTTCGGGCGCGGGCGCGGGAACCGGAGCCGCCGCTGCCGCCGTCTTCGTGCCGCACTGCGGGCAGAACTTGGCGCCTTCGAGCAGGGATGCACCGCACTCGGCGCAGAACTTGGGGGAAGTCGACATGGCTGGTCGTCCTGGCCCGCGGGCCCGAAAAGGTCAACAAGGACGGCTGGTCCCGTTGGCTGGATTCAAACGGCTACGGAGGCGCGCGCAGGGCGAGCGCGGCGGGAATGCTGGCAAGTGGCAGCGTTGCCGTCAAGACGACCGCTGCGGATCAGCGGGCGCGCGGCATTTGCTGGCGATCGTGCTTCTCGCGGTGGATGTCGCGCGAGGCGCGGTTCTGCTCGCGCTCCAGCTGGCGGCGCTCCTGCGGGGTGACGCGGCCATCGGCGCGCGCGCGCTCCTTGTCGGCCTGGATGTGGCCCTGCTGGCGCTCCAGGCGCCCGGCCTCGCGTGGCGTGAGCTGGCCGCTGCGCTCCCCTTGCCGGATGCGCTGCTCCTGCCGGTTCTCGCGGCGATCGGCGCGGCCGGCGAAGGCCGCGGCGGGCACGGCGAGCAGGCTGGCGGTGAGCAGGGCGGAGACGATCGTACGAAGCGTGACCATGGACGTTTCCTCGCAGGCCGTCGGTGGCCCGTCGCCGATTGGACACGCGCTGCGAGGCGACGTCAAACGCCTCGGCTCGGGCGCCGGATCTTGCACGCTGGCGCCGGATGCGCGACCTTGCGCCGCCAGAGAGGGACAGCCGGCGATTGCCCTGAGCCGCGCCGTGCCGGACACGAAGGAAGTGACACGATGACCGAGACCAAGCCCACTGCCGCCGACGCCCAGGCCCCCACCGGGATGGAGCACCCCTTCCTCAACCGCAACGGCCTGTTGACCGTCGGCGGCATCGTCGGCGCCCTGTGGCTGACCGCGCTGGTCGCCGGCAACCGCTGGGTCACCGGCATCGTCGCCGTCCTCACCCTCGCTGTCGCCGGCGGCTTGATCTACGTGTGGCGCCTGCTCCAGAAGCAGAAGGCCGTGATGTCGCTGCTGCAATCGGCCTCCGCGTCGCCCGAAGCGCGGCGCGCGGCGCTCGAGCAGCTCTCCGCGACCGACTCCGGCAGCAAGGACGTGCTCAACCGCATCGCGCGGGCGCAGCTGGAGGCGCAGGACGATCCGAAAAAGGCGCTGCTGACGCTGGAAGGGATTGATCTTGCAAAGGTTCCTGCCGCAGCAGCCGACGAGGTGCGCACGCTGCGCGCCCAGATGTGCCTGTGGCAGAACCGCGTGCGCGAGGCGCGCGAGCTGGCGGACGCGATCAAGCTGACCAACGCGTCGAGCACGCAGTCGCGCGGCCTGATGAGCGCCGTGATCGCGGAGGCGTGGGCGCGCAGCGGCAAGGCCGAAGCGGCGATGGACGTGCTCGCCGGTGTCAAGTTCGACGACCCGGAGCTGGCGCAGGTGCGCGTGCTGCTGCTGGTGGCGCGCGTCTTCGCGTCGTTCGGCGCCGGCAAGAAGGAAAGGACCAAGGCGGACTTGAACGCGCTGATGAAGCAGGACGTCAACCTGCTCGGGCGCTTCGTGACGCCCGGCCAGGCCGTGCACCTGGAGCTGCAGCGCATGGCCAAGGACGTGCTTGCGACGCACCCCGGCATGCGCAAGATGGCGCGGGCGCAGCAGCAGCCGGGCTTCCGGCGCGGGCGCTAAGTGAGCGCGCACCCTGCGCTTCGCGGCCTGGCGCTGTCCGCCGCGACGCTGACGCTGACCTGCCTGCTGCTCGAGGTCCTCGCGCGGCTGCTGGCGCCCGATCCCGCGCCCTACCGCCTGCGCGACGGCCTCTACGCCAGCGCTCTGCCGCAGATCGCCGGCGTGGCCCTGCCGCTGCAGGCGAGCGTGCCGCGCGATGCCCCGCGCCTGGCGGTCGAGAAAGATCCGAAAGAACTGCGGATTTTCGTGTTCGGCGAGTCGAGCGTCGCCGGCGTGCCGTTCTCGATCGCGCAGTCCTCCTCGGCCATGCTGCTGGATTTGCTGAAGAACGGCCTGCCCGGCAAGAAGCCCGTCGTCGTCAACATGGGCCGCATCGGTGCGCTGGCGCCGAATACCCTGACGTACCTGCTGGCGATGCGGCGTTTTCACCCAGATGTCGTGGTGTTCTACCTCGGCATCAACGACAGCGCGGCGGGCGGCTTGGAAGAAGGCATGCCGGCGCGCAGCCCGCGGTTGCACGCGATCTGGCGCTGGCTGCTGGGGCATTCGCAGCTCGTCTGGCTGCTGCGCGTCCACGGCCCGCACTGGCTGCCGCAGCGGCCGGCGCCGAGCGGGCAGGCGGCCAAGGCGCCGCAAGGCCCGCCGCCGGGCTTTGGGCGCTGGACCGACCTCCTGACCGAGACCGCCGTCGGCATGGGCGCGCAAGTGCTGGTGACGACGCCGCTGCGCACCGCGATGGCCGAGCTTGAGCCGGGGCTGGTGCCAGCCGCGGATGGCTCCGTGGCTTTCGCTGGCTTGACGCCGGAGTACCGCGCGCTCCTGGCGTGCCGCTTGGATCCTGCCTGTGATTTCGCGGGTGTCCTGGCGCGGCATTTCGGGGACGCGCAGCCGGTCGCGCTCCAACGGCACCGCGCCTGGCTGGACGCGCTCGGGGCGGCGTGGCAGGCCTCCGCGCAGCGCTTTGGCGCCCCCTTCGTCGACCTGCGCACGGCCTTGGAGCAGCGCAGCCCGGGCCACCTGCTCGGCGCCCGCTTCTTCATGGACGAGGTGCACCTCACGCTGGAAGGCTACGCTGTGCAGGCGCGGCTCTGGGATGCGCAGATCCGCGCCATGCTTGCGCACGCGCCGCCGCAGCCGATCGCCTGGCCAACGCTGGCGGACCTCGCGCCGTACCAGCGGCTGCCCTTCGCGCCGACCGCCATGGGCTGGTCGTTCTTGAAGCGCGGCTGGTACTTGTGTGCGATTCCGAGCTTGCAGGCCGCCGTGGCGATGTGCCCAGGTTCGCAGTGCGACGGCGGCAAGGCGGCATCAGGGCTGGCGTGGCTCAAGGAAGGTCTGACGCTCAGTGCGCGTCCAGATCCGCCTCGTTCTCATCCGCCAGCTGGCCCGCGCGATCCAGGCGGTCGCTGAACGGCTTGTCGGTGAAGGTGTCGACGATCTTGTTGAACACCGCCTCCATCTTCTTCTTGATGCCGTTCTCCTTGGCCTCGCACGTCGTGCGCCACTCCTTGTCTTCCTGATCCTTCAAGCGCTCCAGGGCCTTCTTCGAATCGCCCCACTCCTTGAGCGACGACGGATTCTTGATCTTGAGGTCCAGCTTCTCGTACTGCGGGCCGTACTTCTTGTCCATGTTCTGCGCGCACTTGGCGAACTCCACGGCCTCCGGATACTCGGCGTCCTTCGGGTCGCGGCTGCAGTGGTGGAACTCGAACTGCGTCTTGAACGCCACCTTGGCCGGCGCCTTGGAGCTCAGCTGGTTCTTCTGCGCGCGCATGTTGTCGCCGCCCGCGACGTTGCGCAGGGTGTTCCACGACTGGCCGGCGCGGTCCGGGCTGGACATCAGGTACGGCTCGTTGCCGACCCACAGCAGCGAACCCGGCACCGGGTTGGTCCACATGCCCAGCCACGCATCGGGATCGCAGTGATCGCTCACGTGCACACTGGCATACGTCGCCTGCGACATCGGCAGCTTGTCGCGCGACCAGCCCACGACGGCGTAGCGCACGCCGTTCTTGCTGCCGGCAAAGGTCAGCTCGGCGCCGACATGCAGCGGCGCGGCCTTCAAAAGGCACACGCCCGTCACGCGCTGGTAGGGCACGTCGCCCCACCAGCCGTAGTGCTGCAACGTGCCGTGGCTCTTGGCGCTGATCTCGAACTTGTCGAGCTTCTCGGTGCCGGCCCAGCCCTTCCACTGCGCGTAGACCGAGTAGCACCAGTCCTGCTTGCCGGCGAAGTCGATCTCGAGGCTCTTGCCGGTCGTCGCGCCGCTCTTGACGCTCTCGCCGCCGAGCACCTTGGCCACCGCCGGACCGGCGTCGTCGCTGCTGCGCAGGGCGTTGATCACCTGGAACGACAGCAGCTGCGCCTCGTAGTACTTCGCGGCCTGCGGGCTCGCGCCCTTGAC
>CAIXAA010000920.1 GCA_903917305.1 uncultured Myxococcales bacterium
CTACCGGTGATGACCGCCTCGTCGGTGTTCTTGCCGCTGCGGATCTCCACCGATGTCGGCTGGATCGCCCAGTGGCGGACCTCCGGCATCAGGGGGACGGCGCGGTGGCGATCCTTGCGGCGGCGCCCCAGCCGCGGCGGATCCGCGATGACCGCCTGCGAAGTCAGCAGTTGACCTGGAGGCGGCGCGGTCCTACGGTCCGGCGTGCGACGCAGCGCGTCGCGGAGGATCCCATGGCGCAGTGGCACAAACATCCCGCGGTGCGAACCGGCAGCAGGCTCACGTTCGGCGAGCGCGCCGCGGACGCGATGCGCAACAGCATGGGTTCCTGGCCTTTTGTCATCGGCAGCCTCGTCTTCCTCACCGTGTGGATGGGGTACAACCGCGGCCAGGGCTTCGACCCGTACCCGTTCATCCTGCTGAACCTCGTGCTGTCCTGCCTGGCGGCCATGCAGGGCGCGATCCTGCTCATCGCCGCCAAGCGTGCGGACCAGATTTCCAGCGAATTGGCGGAGCACACGTTCCGCATCGACCAGGAGAACCTGAAACTCACCAAAGAGATCATGAACTTGACCAAAGAGGTCCACCAACTGACCGTGGAAGTGCACGCCCACATGGCAGGCGGTGCCAACGTGCCGCCCGTTCATTGACGCCGCGTCAAACGGGTGCTACCCGTTCTTCTTTGGCAGGGCTGCGGCAAGCCGGTTGACCGGGAGCATGGCCCTGCTCGCGAGAGGACCCATGGGGGATGGCGTTCGATCGAGCCTCGCGGTGAGCCGTGGCGACCTCTTGGCCGCTGCCTTCGACGGCGCGCCAAGCCCGGCGCTGATCCTCGGCAGCGACTGGCGCTGCGTCTACCTCAACGCCGCGGCCGCGCAACTGGCTGGCCGCGAGCGCCAGGCGCTCCTCGGGCAGGTCTTCTGGGACCTGTTCCCCGCCACCGTGGGCGGCACTGCCTGGCAGGTCTGCCACCGCGCGATGGAACAGCGCCTGATCGGGCGCTATGACGAACACCTGGCCGCGCAGGGCACCTGGTTCGCCGTCGATGTCTATCCGATCGACCAGGGCATCGCGATCCAGTACCACGACGTCACCGCGGAGCGTCGGCGCGAGGCGCGGGCAGAGGAGCACGCGCGCCGGACCCTGCGGCTGGAGCGGATGCTGCGCGAGGTCGACCAGCTCATCATCGACGGCGCTCCCGTGGAAAACTCGCTCGGCGTGATCTGCGACGCGGTCGTGGCGCTGGGCTATCCGCTGTGCTGGGTCGGGCTGGCCGAGCCAGACCACACGGTGCGGCCGATCGTGGGCGCGGGCGTCGCGCAGGGCTACCTCG
This sequence comes from uncultured Myxococcales bacterium, assembly GCA_903917305.1. Taxonomy (GTDB): domain Bacteria; phylum Myxococcota_A; class UBA9042; order UBA9042; family UBA9042; genus CAIXAA01. Next base: position 1,334 of record CAIXAA010000920.1, read on the forward strand.
CGACGCTGCGGGTGCGCTGGGACGACTCGCCGCAAGGGCGCGGCCCGACCGGCCTGGCCGTGCGCACCGGCAAGGCCAGCGTCTGCATCGACATTCCCCTGGATCCGGACTTCGAGCCGTGGCGCCAGCAAGCGACCCTTCATGGCCTGCGCTCCTCCATCGCCATGCCTCTGGTGACGGTCGAATGCGAAGTGCTTGGCGTGCTGACCGTCTACCGGGAGGTCGCCGCCGGCTTCACCGAGGAGGACGTGCAAGCCTTCGAGACCTTCGCTGGCCAGTGCGCGGTCGCGCTTGTCAGCGCCCGGCGCGAGCGCGGCCTGCGCGATGCGGAACACCAACTCGCCGCCGCCCAGCGCATGGAGGCGATCGGCAACCTCGCAGGAGGCATTGCCCATGATTTCAACAATCTGCTGACAGGAATCGTCGGCTTCGCCGAGTTCCAGCGCGAGCGCCTCGCCGCCGATCCGGATGCCGTCGGGGACCTCGACCAGATCCTCGCGGGCGCCCACCGGGCCGCCGGCCTGACGCGGCAGCTCCTGACGTTCGCGCGCCGCCAGGTCATCGATCGCAACACGTTGGACGTGAACATGGTCATCCGCGACCTGTTGCGTCTGCTCACCCGGGTGGTCAGCGAGCGCATCCGCATCGACCTCGATCTCACGAAGGACGTTCCCTTGGTGCTCGCGGACGCGGGGCAGATCGAGCAGGTGCTGCTCAACCTATGCCTGAATGCGCGCGACGCGATGCCTTGCACCGGGACGATCACGATCAGCACCCGGCAGGAGGTGGTCGAGGCAGAGCAGGACGGCGGCCCCAAGCCCGGCCGCTATGCCGTCGTCAGCGTGCGCGATTCCGGGCTGGGCATCGACGCTGCCGTGCGCGATCGCATCTTCGAGCCGTTCTTCACGACCAAGGCGCCAGGCCAGGGCACCGGTCTGGGTCTTGCGGTCACGTATGGCATCGTCAAGCAGCACGGCGGCACGATCTGGTTCGATAGCGAGGTCGGCAAGGGCAGCGCCTTCCACTTCCGGCTGCCGGCGCAAGAAGGTGCCACGGTTTCGACGACGATGGGCGAGCAGCTCCCGGTGGTCGGCGGCAAAGAGTGCGTGCTCGTGGCGGAGGACGATGCGGCGATCCGCGTCATGGTGGAGCGGGCGCTCTCGCGCCTGGGCTACCGCGTCCTGGCGGTCAGCGACGGCGCCGATGCGCTCGCGCTCTTCGATGGCCGCGGTGGCGAAGTGGACCTGGTGCTGCTCGATGTCGTGATGCCGCGCCTGGGCGGCGTGCCGGCCCTGGCGCACATGCGATCCGCCAAGCCCGGGCTCCGCGCGATCCTGATGAGCGGGTACGCCCAGGACATCGTCCTCGAACCGCAAGTGCTGGATGCCGGCGTGTCGTTCCTGCCCAAGCCGTTCGATGCGCGGCGGCTCGCGCGCCTGGTGCGCGAGGTCCTCGACGCGCAAGCCAGGCAGGCGTAGCCGCCGCGGCCGCGCGCGGGGCCGCTACTTCACGACGATCGGATTGGACACGGTCCAGCGCTGCTCGACGTCCGCCAGATCGCCCAGCGCCTTCAAGCCGGCGCGCAAATGCCGTGCCTTCATACGCACTTCCACGTGGTAGCGCCCCGGCTTGTCCGCCGTCACCGCCTGCGTCTGCCCCATCCCCGCGATCTCCGCCACCTGCTCGGCCTTGTCGGCGCCGGGCGCGATGCGCCACACCAGCGTCCGCACTTCGGTCGCGTCGCCCGGCTTCTGCGTGTCCGCGAGCGTCCAGGTCGACCACGGCGCCAGCGCAATCGTCGGCGTGTGCACCCACAGCTTCTGACCCGCCGCGATCTGCCCGCCCATCTCGACCCACTGCGTGCCGTCATCGCCATAGAAATCGGCGCCTTCCGGGATGCCGAGCACGTCGAATTCCGCCCACACCTTGCCCGCCAGGATCGCCTGCTTGATGACCTCCGAACGATCCTCCAGCTTCGTGTCCGCCGGCACCACGACCCGGTCCTGTACCCAGCGCAGCATCCGCGTGTAGTCGTCAATCCGCTTGCCATCCGAGAGGATGACCGGCCCGCCGTCCGTCAGCAGCTTGGTCAGCTTCGGGTACTGGTCCTTGAGGCCGTCGCACAACCCCGCGTAATCCGAGCCGACTGCGCAGAGCTGCGGTAGCACGACGTTCTGGTGCACGTCGTTGCCCAAGAGGCCGGTGACGTGCTTTTGCCCCAACACCGCCTGCCACTTGAGGAACGCCTGCTCCGGCTGGATGTCGAGCATGACCATGAGCGCGAGATCCGAGTCGGGCGACGTCGCGGCATCGCCGAGGAAGTTCTCCAGCTTGAGCACGCGCCCGATGTTGGGCTTGAGGCCGGAGCTGCCCTGCCCTGTGATTGTCAGGAAGTTCGCGTGCAGGTTGTAGATTTCCATCGCATCGACGCCGACGTCGATCAGCCGCTGCGCGGAGATGCTGTCCTCCTCCGAATGCGCGTTCACCACGATGCCGCCCACCGCATGGGCGTTGTCGATCGCGGCGCGCGCCAGGGCGAACGGCACGTCGTCGTTGTCCGCCTGACCTTCGGAGGTCGTGTCGGTGTAGTGGCGGTAGAGGCCGACCGGCATGGTGTGCGTGGTCTCGTAACCAACCATGATTTCGAGCTCATGCGCCGGCAGGCCGCTGCCAGCCGGGCACTGGATCCGGTTGGCAATCGGCGCGCCGTCCTTGAGCACCGGCACATCGCCCTTGGTTTTCTCGATGAACAGCAACTCCTCGAAGGTATGGTCTTTCATCCGCGCCGGATGGTCCGTCAGGAACGCGACGTCCAGCCCGGAAGCGCACAGCGCGGCGCGCAACTGCCCGATGCAGGTCTGGTTCACGTCGCCATCGTGATCGGTGATCCAGTTGTCGCAGGCATCGTGCGAGAACGCGCTGTGGATGTGCACGACGGTGCGCAGCGACGCAGGAAGAGCGCGTTCTGGATACACTTTCGGGGACGTCTTGGCATCTGTCAGCGCTGCGTCGGTCGCGATGACGTCGACCATCTTGTCGACATGGACGATGGGGCTTGGGCTGCTGGAACAAGCCGCAAACACCAGCGACATTGCTAGAATTGTTGGATACTTCACGCATTGCCTCCACCGGAACCCGAACCGGAGCCGGAGCCGGAGCCGGAGCCGGAGCCGGAGCCGGAGCCGGAGCCGGAGCCGGAGCCGGAGCCGGTCAAGCCAACCTACGCGAGCAGCGGTTCGGGGTAAACCCCAGAAAAGCACGCCGTGCACCAGCCTTGCCCGCCACCGTCGGCGGCGCTCAGCAGGCCGGTCTCGCTGAGGTAGCCGATGCTGTCGCAGGTGATGAACGCCGCAATCTGGTCCATCGTCTTGTTGGCGGCGATGAGCTGCTCGCGGTTGGGCGTGTCGATGCCGTAGTAGCAGGGCCAGGACGTCGGAGGACTGGAGATTCGCAAATGAATCTCCCGCGCTCCGGCTTCGCGCAACAGGCCGATGATCTGCCGCGACGTCGTGCCGCGCACCAGGCTGTCGTCGACCACCACGATGGACTTGCCGGCGATCACCTCGCGGACCGGGGCCAGCTTGCGCCGCACGCCGGTTTCGCGCATGGCGACGGTGGGTTGGATGAACGTGCGCCCGACGTAGTGCGAGCGGATGAGGCCCAGCTCGTAGGGAATGCCGGCCTGACGCGCGTAGCCCAGCGCTGCGCCAACACCGCTGTCTGGCACGGGAATCACGACCTCGCCGCCCGGGACCGGACACTCGCGCGCCAGCTGCGCACCGAGCCGCTTGCGCACTTCGTACACGGTCTGGCCAAAGACGATGCTGTCCGGGCGCGCGAAGTACACATGCTCGAAAACGCACTGCTTTTTCGGCGTGTTTCCCTCCAGCTGGTAGCTCTGGATGCCGCCGGGCCGCATGCTGACGACCTCGCCGGGGAGCACTTCGCGCACGAACTCCGCGCCCACCAAGGCAAA
>CAIXAA010000921.1 GCA_903917305.1 uncultured Myxococcales bacterium
CAAGTCCAATCTGCTGTTCGAGTACCGACTGCCATCGGTTCCCAGCATGGTCGTCAGCTTCGACTGGCAATACACGGCCAAGCGCCCGGGTGACGACTCGAACCTGTTCTGGTCGCCCAGCTACAGCGTCTTCGATCTGGGCGCTCGTTACACGGCGCGGCTGTTGGACAAGGCCACGACTTTCCGCCTTGCGCTTAACAACCTGAGCGACGAACATTACTGGTCGACGATCGGTCCGAGCAATCTCACCGGCGCCAATACCGGCAATATGACGGCGCACCTCGGCGCACCCCGCACCGTAGCGGCATCGATGTCGATCGACTTTTGAACCGGGCGATCCAGGTGCGACGCTTGACGGCGCTGGCAAGTGCGGCGTCGCTGTTCGTCGCCACGATCACGACGTCGTTCGCCCAGCCACCTTCTCCCCCACCAGCCGCCGCGCCGGCCACTCGGCAGATCACCGATGCGGCCGGTCGGCTGGTCACGCTACCGTCCAGGGTGAACCGCGTTGCCGATCCCTGGCCGGCGAACAACGCAACGGTATTGATGCTGGGCGGCGCCGACAAGCTGGTGGCCAGCACCGACCAGGCCCGCAAGCAAGCCTGGCTGCGCAAGCTGGATCCGGGAATCGAACGGGTTCCGGCCGCGTTCAATGCGGCGGGCGAGGTGAACCTTGAAACCCTGATCGGCGCGCGGCCCGACGTGGTGCTCATGGCCTACGGCGGCGCCGTGCCGAACTGGCTGGATGCGGTCGACAGCTACCGGATCCCGGTGGTGATGATGCCCAACAAGTCGCTTGCGGATCTCGAGACCACCGCACGAATGACCGGCGAAGTGCTGGGCGAGCGCGAGTCGCGGACTGCCGCCGAGTACGTACGCTACTTCGACGAAAACATCCGCCGGGTCACGCAGGTCACGGGCCTGCTGAAGAAGCGCGAGCTGGTCAGGGTCTTGCATACGGCGTCGGCAGGCATCCTCAGCGTCGACGGCCTGGATACCGTCATCGACGACTGGATCAGGGTGGCGGGCGGCATCAACGTTGCCGATGTGGTCGGCAATGCCAGGCCCGTCACGCTTGAACAGGTCGCGGCCTGGAACCCCGATGTGATCATCGTGGGCACCGCGCCGAACGCGCAGAACAGGCAGGCCATTCTCGATGATCCGCGCTGGCGCCAGATCAAGGCGGTCAAGGCGGGCAAGGTTTACGCGAACCCGAGTGGCGCCTACCTTTGGGACCGTCACAGCGCCGAGGCCGCCTTGCAGGTGCTGTGGGCCGCCAAGCTGCTCCATCCGGCGCGGTTCGCCGATCTCGATATGGCCAAGGAGACCCGGCTGTTCTACGCCCGTTTCTTCCGCCATGAACTGACGGACGCCGAATTCGCCTCGATCATGAGCGCGACGGCGCCTTGAAGCGGTCGCCGGCGGTCCTGGTCGCCTTGCCCCTGGGGCTGCTGTTCGCATCGCTCTTCGTGGGGCGCTTTCAAGTCGCGCCGGTCGATGTCATTCATATCCTGCTGGCGCAGCTCTTCCCGGGTGCGCACGACTGGCCGGCGCCCGTCGAGACCATCGTGCTGCAGATCCGGCTGCCGAGGGCGCTGATGGCGATGTGCATCGGGGCGGGCCTGTCTATCAGCGGCGCAGCCTACCAGGGCGTGTTCCGCAATCCGCTCGTGAGCACGGACATCCTCGGGGTCACGGCGGCATCGGGCTTCGGCGCGGCGCTGGCCATCCTGCTGTCGAGAAGCGCCTTCGAATTGCAGCTCATCGCTTTCGCCTTCGGGCTTGCCGGCGTGGCACTGACCTACCTCCTGGCGCGGGTCTACCAGACCACACCGGTGCTGATGCTGGTGCTGTCGGGCGTCGTTGTCGCGGCCTTTTTCAGCGCGCTGTTGAGTGGCGCGAAGTATGTCGCCGATCCGGAGTCCAAGCTGCCGGCCATCACCTATTGGCTGCTTGGCAGCCTCAATGGGGCCTCGCTGAGAGGCCTCGCGACCATCGTGCCGCCGATCGTCGCGGGCAGCGTCGGCCTTCTGCTCGTGCGCTGGCGGCTCAATCTGCTCGCCATGGGCGACGAGGAGGCGCGTTCGCTGGGCGTCAGAACGGAGTGGCTCAAGGGCATCGTCATCGTGTGTACGACCCTGATCACCGCGGCGGCTGTCTCGGTGTGCGGCATCGTCGGCTGGGTCGGACTGGTGATTCCCCATGTCGGGCGCATGCTCGTCGGACCCGACCACCGGCTTCTGCTGCCGGCAACGCTGAGCATCGGCGCGAGCTATCTGCTCTTCATCGACGACATCGCCAGGAGCGCCACCGCCGGCGAGATCCCGCTGGGTATTCTCACGGCGCTCGTCGGTGCGCCGTTTTTCGGCTACCAGCTGCGCAAGACGCACGGCACATGGCAGTAGCCGCGCCGATCATCCGACTTTGCGGCGTCGCCTTCGGCTACGGCGAGCGCACGGTATTCAGCGACATCGACCTCGACGTCTTCCCCGGCGAGGTGCTGTCCATCCTCGGCTGCAACGGTTGCGGCAAGACCACGCTGCTTCGCTGCATCAGCGGTGCGCTTGCCCTCGATCGGGGCTCGGTGCGCCTGGGCGAGACCGACATCGCGCGGATGAGCGCGCGCGAGCGTGCCCGCAAGATCGGATTCCTGTTCCAGCAACACACGCCTTCCTTTCCGTTTCCGGTGCTCGACGTGGTGAGCATGGGGCGGGCGCCCCACCTGGGAATGTTCGCTTCGCCATCGGCCAAGGACATGGTGCTGGCCGAACAGGCGCTTGAGCGGGTCGGCATGCATCACCTCAGGGACCGCCCCTACACCGAGGTGAGCGGCGGCGAGCGGCAGCTCGTGTTGCTCGCCCGCACCCTGGTTCAGGAACCCGACGTGATCCTGCTCG
>CAIXAA010000922.1 GCA_903917305.1 uncultured Myxococcales bacterium
CCGACGTTCTTGACGAAACGCATCGCGTCGTAGGCGAGGCCGACCAAGGCCAGCGGATACAGGCCGATGACCAGCTTCTTGGAGGTCGCGTTGCCGTAGGCCAGGCCGATGATGAGGAGGGGCAGGAAGATGTGCTCCCAGCGCCGCTCGCCGCGCAAGACGATGCAGTAGGCGCACCACAAGACGATCGGCGCCGGCGGCAGGAGCGTCCAGCGCGGCCACAACGTGCGCATGTGCTGCCAGAGGCGTGTCACACCGACCTCGGGGCTCGCGCCAGGACAGGGGACCCGCCCACGCTGCGGGCCAGGCAACGCAGGCGCAGGGCGGCCGAGCCGTTGCCGACGACCGCGATGAGCAAAAGAGCCGCCAGCATCGGCAGTTCAGCCGACACGCCGCGCGCCGTGAACGCCAGGGACCAGGGCGCGATCAGCGCGGTGAGCGTGGCGCCGAGGATCAGATAGACGCAGCGTTCGACCCGGCGCATGGCGCCGCGCGGCACGTCGGCGTGCAGCGCTTCGGCTTTAGCGCTCGCGTAGCTGACCATGAAGCCGCCCTGCAGGGCGAGCAGGCTCAAGGCAAGCAGCAGTGGGCTTTGGTGGTAATGGACGCACAGGCCGGCGAGGAAGGCGAACTCGACCCAGCGATCGATGGAGGCGTCGAGGACTTCGCCGGCTGGGGAGGCGGTGCCGGCGGCGCGCGCCACCAGGCCGTCGATGGCGTCGCAGAAGAACGACAGGGTGCCGAGCAGGGCGGCGAGGCCGAAGGCGCCGAACGCCAAGGCGACTCCGGCGGCGCAGCCCAAGGCGAGCGAGGTCCAGGTCACCGCGTTGGCGGAGATGCCGAGCGCGACCAGGAGGCTGCCGAGGGGCTGGATGGCCCAGTAGGCCATGGCCATCGAGCGCTTGCCGAGCAGGGCGCCGCCGCCTTCGCGCTCGACGCGGGCATAGCGCGGGGCGGAGCCGGCCTCGGAGAAGCGCCAAGCGAAGACCGTCGCAACGATGGCGAAAAAGCCTAACAGGACAATGGGGTAGGCCCAGTCTGGCATGACGGCTCCCTCCCTTGGTGGGCTTCGGGTTCCTGCCGGGCGGGCCGATCCGCCGCCGCCTGCCGGCGCCGGTTGGCGGCAGCATGACCGCGCTCGGCCATGCTGCCGCAACCGATGAGCGCACCGCGAAGCTGCTGGTCCATCGCCAGCGCCTAGCCGCGCGCCGCCGCCGTGCCGGTGCGCACCGTCGTGCGCGCCTCAGCCACCAGCGGCTCGCGCCGTTGCTGGGCGTGCCGCGCCGCCAGCCCGCTCAGCACCGTGTTCAGCATCCGCTGTTGCTCGAACAGGTCATGCACCGGATCCAGGCCCGGCTGGCTCATCGGCGCCTTGAAGAAGAACGACATCCACTCCTGCATGCCCGACATGCCCGAGCGATGCGCCAGATCCAGCAGCAGCGCGATGTCCAGCACCAGCGGCGCCGCCAGGATCGAGTCGCGGCACAGGAAGTTGACCTTCATCTGCATCGGATAGCCCATCCAGCCGAACAGATCGATGTTGTCCCACCCTTCCTTCTGGTCGCCGCGCGGCGGGTAGTAGTTGATGTTCACGACGTGCGACAGGCTGCTGTAGAGCTCCGGGTGCTCCTCCTTCTGGAAGATGCTGTCCAGCACGCCCTTCTTGGTCGCCTCCTTGGAGCGGAACGCCTCCTGGTCATCCAGCACCGCGCCATCGCGGTTGCCGAGGATGTTGGTGGAGAACCAGCCCGCCACGCCCAGCAGCCGCGCGCGCAGCCCGGGGCCGATGACGGTCTTCATCAGCGTCTGCCCGGTCTTGAGATCGCGCCCCGCGACCGGCAGGCACATCTCCAAGGCCAGCTCGTGCAGCGCCGGCAGGTTCACCGAGTTGTTCGGCGTCCCATTGGCAAACGGCACGCCCTCCTTCAAGGACGCGTAGGCGTAGAGCTGCGTCGGCGTAATCGTCGCGTCGTTGCGGTCCAGCGCCTTTTCGAACGCGGCCAGGCTCTGGTGCGCCGCCGTCTCGCGCTGCTTGCGCTCGGTCGAGGTCAGGAACACCGTCACGGCGCGGTCGGCATGCGCCTGCTTCTGCGCGCGCCGCACGTCTTCACGCAGCGCTTCGGCCTGCTCGCGGCGGTGCTGCAGGCGGCAGATGTCCACCGGCTCCAGGTTCTGCAGTACTTCCGGGTGGTGCACGCCGGGCATCGGGCGCAGGCGCGACAGGAACGGCTCCACGGCGGCCAGGTGCGCGCCGTGCAGCACTTCCGAGCGCTTGGCGACGGTCGCGGCATCCTCGCCGTGGATGTCCCAAGCGGCAAAAGCCAGGTCGTCGAGCTGCGCCAGCGGCAGCGCCGTGTTCATGGGCGTCTGCACGCCGAGCCCGTCCGGCAGGGAACCCAGCTGCGTCAGCGAGCCGATCGGAGCGCCAGTGCCGCGGCGCGCCAGCTCGACACCGGCGATGAAGGTCGTGGCGACGGCGCCCAGGCCAGGCAGGATCACGAGAAGTGGTCCGCTGTTCGAAACGATGGGCGCGGGTGACATGGATTGCATACGAACTCCTGTGGACACGGCGCCGCGCGCCGCCGAAAGGGACCCCTGCTGCCGCCACCCGAAACGCCACGAGGCGCCCCCGACGCGCGACCGTTGGCCACCGCACAGCACGCCGCTGGCGGATGGCGCCACAGCGAGGCCGCACGACCAGCCGCCCGGCACGCGCGATCGCAAGGACCGGGTGCGGCGGCAGGCCACGGCGCTGCTGGGACGCAGGCGCGCGCAAACGAATGAAGATGGCAATCGACCCGTGTTGCTTACGGCACCCCGACCTGTACTGTCAAGGCGGACGCGGGGCTCCGGGCGGGCAGCGGTGGAGCGCCAGCCACTTTGACCTCTGCAAGCCTCGGGTGTCCAAGGAAGACGCCGCGACGCGGCCCCGCGAGGCAGCGCATGCGTTTTTGGTTGATCACCTGTTTGTCCATCGCCGCGAGCGCCCTGTGCGGCTGCCAATCCAGCGCAGCTACGGGCGGATCGGTCGCAACGCCAGCGCTGCCGACGGCCGAAGAGGCGTGCGCCACCTCCGTCAAGGCGCGCTGCGACCGCCTGTCGGCGTGTTCGAACGGCTACCTCCTCAAGACGCGCTACGGCGACATGGAGACCTGCCAGGTGCGCGAGACGCTGGCCTGCCTGACCAGCCTCGCGGCCAAAGGCACGGGATCCTCGCCCAAGACCGTGATGATGTGCGCCGCCGCCCTGCCGGCGCAGTCGTGCTGGGACTTGTTCGTGAACACGCCGCCCGCCGACTGCGTCCCGCCCAACGGCGCATTGCCCAATGGCCAGGCGTGCTTTGCCAACGGCCACTGCCAGAGCACCTGGTGCGCGATCGGCCGCCATGCGTTGACCGGCACCTGCGCCGCGCCGCCCAAGGCTGGCGATCCCTGCGACACGTTTCCCTGCGGCCGCGGGCAGTTGTGCGAGAAGGACGCCAGCGGCAAGCAGGTGTGCATGACGCCGCTCGGCGCGACCGGCAGCTGTGACCAGGATCACCATTGTGGACCCGGCGTTGCGTGCGTCGGCCTGGGCAAGACGGCCCTGACCGGCACGTGCCAGACGCAGGTCAGCGCGCCCGGCGCAGCTTGCGACGCCGCCAACGGGACGGCCGCCGAGTGCGACCCGCGCCTCGGGCTCTTCTGCGACGGCACCGGGCATTGCCAGGCGATCTCCCTGGCTGGCGCGGGCCAGGCGTGCGGCACGATCAGCGCCGATACCCAGGCCTCCTGCAGCGCTTCGGGCGTCTGCGTCGTGGCCGCTGCCAGCGACGTCGGCGGGATCTGCAAGGCTGCCGCGGCCGACAACAGCCCGTGCGACGCGGACGCGACCAAGGGGCCCGGCTGCATCACGCCCGCCAGGTGCGTCCACGGCGCCGCTGGCGGCACCGCCGGCACGTGCGTGCTGCCCACCGGGCAGTAGCCATCTTGGCAAAGCCGCGCGCGCACTTGCCAGGGCTGGGCGGCTTTCGTAGCCTGCCGCGTCCGGCTCCTCGCCGCGCCCCGAGACTCCCATGCACGTGCCTGTCCGTCGCGCCGCTGCACCCGCCAGCGCCCTGATCTTGTTCGCCCTTCTGGCTGGTTGCGCGAACCTCGACGCGAGCGCCGCGGCCAAGTCCGCGGATGCCAGCAGCGCGCCGCCGGACTGGAAGTGCGTGCCCTGCATCACGAAAACCGACTGCGGCGCCGGGTTCTGCGTGCAGTTCGCCGACGACACCTTCTGCGCGGCGGACTGCTCCACGGTGGGCTGTGGCACCGGCCTGCACTGCGCCACGCTGCCGGCGGAAAACGGCGAAGCGGTGCGCGCTTGCGTCCCAGCGACCGACCTGTGCGCACCGGGCGTCGGCGATCGCGCTGGCACACCCACCGCGGACGTCGCCGGTGCCGACGCGGCCCCCGTGCCCTCTGCGTGCGGCGCCCTCGACGGCCCGGACACGGACAGCTGCTGCCAGAGCTGCACACCGGGCGGCGGCAAGACCTGCCAGACCAACCACTGCTACGGCGGCTGGTTCTGCAACCGCGACGCGTGCAAGTGCCAGCCGGCGCCGGCCGCGGGCACGTGCAGCGCAGACCCGATCGATGCCAGCGCGGGGACACCGGACATCGAAGCAACCCCAGATGCCGTCTCGGGATCCGACGCGGGCAGCACGACGCAGACCAACCCGGCGATCGGCCCGGCCGGCGGCACGCTCGACAGCCTCGTGTTTGGCATCGTCGGCGACACGCGCCCGCCCCTGCCGGACGAC
>CAIXAA010000923.1 GCA_903917305.1 uncultured Myxococcales bacterium
CCCCCATTCAGGCCTTGCCATGTCGCAGTCTCCTTCGCTCCCTGCCATCCTCCCCGGCGCCGTGCCGCCGGCCGTGATGAACGCCATCGTCGTGCCGGAGTTCGGCATCTGGCAGTACCGCAACGACGTTCCCGTCCCGGAGCCCAAGCCCGGCCAGATCCGCATCGCGGTCGCCGCCTGCGGCATCTGTGGCACCGACGTGCACATCGCCAAGGGCGACGCGTCCTTGCGCAAGCTGCTCGAGCCGCCGTTCGTCCAAGGCCACGAGTTCTGCGGCCACGTCGACAAGCTCGGCGCCGGCGTCAGCGGCTTTGCCATCGGCGAGCTCGTCTCGGCCGAAATGCACGAAGTCTGCGGCAAGTGCCCGGCCTGCCTCGACGGCAAGGCCCACGCCTGCGCCTTCACGCGCTACCGCGGCCTCAACGAGGCCGGCTCGTTCGCGGACTACCTGTGCGTCTCCGCCAGCAACGTCGTGCGCCTGCCGCCCGACTTGCCGGTGCGCGTCGCCGCCTTCCTCGACCCGCTCGGCAACGCCGTGCACACGGCCTGCAAGGTCCCGACCGAAGGCAAGAAGGTCCTCGTGGCCGGCTACGGCGCGATTGGCGCGATGGTCGTCGAGATCCTGGCGTTCTTGGGCGCCGGCGAGATCCACGTCATGGACGTCAAGGGCAAGGCGCTGCGCCGCGCCGAGGAGCGCGCGACGCTGGGCAGCTGGCGCGAGCGCCTCTTCGTGCACAAGGCCACGCACGATCACCGCAACACGCTGTGCGATCACATCCTTGGCATCACGCACGGCGGTGTCGACGTCGCGCTGGAGATGAGCGGTCATCCCGACGCCATCAACGACGCGATCCGCTGCACGCGCGCTGGCGGCGACGTGGTCATGCTCGGCCTGCCCACCGACAATGCCGTGACCTTGCAGGACTTTGGCCGCAACATCATCTTCCGCGGCCTGACCCTGCACGCCGTGGTCGGGCGCGAGATGTACCGCAGCTGGGACATCATGCTCGACCTCCTCAAGCGCGGCTTGAAGACCGAGTTCCTCATCACGAGCGAGCTGCCGCTGAGCCAGATCGGCGAAGGCTACAAGCGCATCGCGGCCGGGACCGAGCAGAAGGTCGTGCTCTATCCGTCCATGGACCGCGCGCCGCGCTGACGGCTACTTCGCCAGCGTTCGCACGCAGCGAAAACCAATGAATTCGACTTGGTTGCTGGGCCCGTAGGCATTGCGGAACCCTGCCCTGGCCTCCACGTCCGGGTGCTTGAAGCCGCCGCCGCGGAACACGCGGTTGATGCCGGATGCCGCGCCCAGCGGGTCGCTGACCGGCGCGGTCGGGTAGTCGCCTTGCCAATCCCACGTCCACTCGTACGCATTGCCGAGCATGTCGAACAGGCTCCAGGCATTGGCCTTCTTCTGCCCGACCGGATGCGGCTTGAGCGCCGCGTTCTCGTCATACCAGGCAACCTCGCCCAGCTCGCCGTAGCGCGGCCCGGTCGTGCCTGCCCGCGCCGCATACTCCCACTCCGCCTCGGTCGGCAGGCGATAACCACTGCAATTCAAGACAGAAAACGTCGGCTCGGTGCCCGCCAGCGTCACGCACGAAGGCAGCCCGCGCTGCTTCGACAAGGCATTGCAGTACGTGACGGCCTCAAACCAGGAGACATTCACGACCGGACAATCCGCACACTCGCTCTTCTGGCTCGCCTGCGCCGGCATCAGCGCGGCGTATTGCGCCACGGTGACCTCTGTCGCCTGCATCTCGAAAGGTCGCGTCAACGTCACGGAATGCTGCGGCGCGTCGTTGTACGCGTCGTCGGTCTCCTGCGCCGCGCTGCCCATCACGAACTGGCCAGCGGGCACGACGACAAAGCCGTCGGTCGCCTGCCCCGCCACGTTCTTGGCGGTCTCGGCTTGGGCCAGCTGCGCTGGAGTCGGCGGCGGCGGAAGGCTCGGCTTCGCTGCCGCCGCTGCCGGCTTGGGCTTTGGCGCGGGCGCAGGCGCCTTCGAGCAAGCCGCCGCGATTCCGATGAGAAGCCCCAGAACAACGCGACTTCTCATGGCTTCTCCGACCGTCTAGTGGTTCGCGGCCTGCGCCATCGCGTCCGCCACGCGCCGAGCGAAGCGCGCCGGGTTCTTGAGCGGCGCGCCCTCCGCCAGCAACGCCTGGTCGAGCAGCATCTCCGCGTACTCCTTGAGACGCTCGTCCTGCTTGTCGCGATCTGCCAGGTCGCGCAGCGCCACGATCGCCGCGTGCTGGCCGTTCACCTCGAGCACGCGCTTCTGCGCCGGCATCGCCTGGCCCATCTGGCGCATCATGCGCTCCAGGTGGCCGCTCATGCCGTCCTCGCCCGCGACGAGGCACGCCGCCGAGTCCGTCAGCCGGCTCGACAGCACCACGTCCGCCACGTCGTCCGCCAGCAAGGCCTTCAAGCGCGTGAGCAGCTCCGCGAACTGCTCGCCCTGCGCCGCCTTCTCTTCCTTGGCGCTCGCATCCTCCGGCAGCCCTTCCAGCTCGCCCTTCGCCGCCGACTTGAGGTCCGTGCCGTCGTAGCTGTCCAGGATCCCGGCCAGGATCTCGTCGACCGGCTCCCCGAGCAGGATCACCTCGACGCCACGCTTCTTGAAAACCTCCAGCTGCGGCGCATGCTCAAGGATTTCGCGGCCATCGCCCGTGAGGTAGTAGTATGCCGCCTGCCCTTCGACAAAGCGCTCCTTGATCTCCTTCAAGGTCGACAGCCCCGTGCCATGCGTCGTCGGCAACAGCAGGATATCCGCCAGCTTCTGCTTCTGCGCCGGCTCGTAGTGGAAGCCTTCCTTGATGCAGGTGCCGAACTCCTTCCACAGCGCTTCGTAGCGCGGGCGGTCGTTGGCCAGCATCTCCTTGAAATGCCCAAGGATCTTGTTAGTCAGGTGCTTCTTGATGACGCCGACCAGCCGATCCTGCTGCACCACCTCGCGCGAGACGTTCAGCGGCAAATCACTTGAATCGACAAGGCCTTTCACGAAGCGCAGGTACTCCGGCACCAGCTCCGCCACGTCCTCGGCGATGAACACGCGCTTGATGTAGAGCTGCAGACCGCGCCGCGGCTCGCGCGAATACAGGTCGAACGCCGCCTTGCCCGGGACGAACAGCAGCGCCGTGTACTCCTGCATGCCCTCGACGTGCAGGTGCAGGACTTCAGAAGGCTCTTGCCAGTCCTTGGTCACGTGGCGGTAGAACTCGTTGTACTCGGCCTTCTCGATCGACGCCGCCGGGCGCGTCCACAGCGCCTTCTGCGAGTTCAGCGTCTCTTCCTGCATCACCTTCTTGGAGGTGCCGCCTTCCACGGGCTTGCCGTCGGCGTCCTTCTCCAGCTCGTACTTCTCGACGTCCATCACGACGGGATACGCAATGAAGTCGCTGTACTTGCGAACGATTTCCTTGAGCGTCCAGGTGCTGGTGAAGTCCTGCTCGTTGGGCGGCATGTCCTCCGCCTCTTCCGGCGTCTCCACGGCCTTGTCCCGCAAGAACAGGGTGATCTGCGTGCCGCGCTCCCGCTTCGGGATGCGCTCGATGCTGTACTCGCCATCGCCGGTCGACTCCCAGCGCACCGCCTCGGGCTCGCCTTGCTTCTGCGTCTCCAGGACCACGCGGCGCGCGACCATGAAGGCGCTGTAGAATCCGACGCCGAATTGACCAATGAGATCAGGTGTTGCCGCATCGCTGCCCGCGCCCTTCAACTTCTCGGCAAACGCCTCGGAGCCGGACTTGGCGATCGTGCCAATGTGATCCACGACTTCGTCGTAGGTCATGCCGATGCCGTCGTCGACGATGGTCAGCGTGTGGTTCTCGGCATCGGGAATCAGCTTGATCTTGTGCTCGCCGCTCGCGAGTTCCGGGTTCGTCAGCGCCTCGAAGCGCACTTTATCGAGCGCATCCGAGGCGTTCGAGATCAGCTCGCGCAGGAAGATCTCCTTGTGCGAGTAGATGCTGTGGATCATCAGATCGAGCAGCTTGCGCGTCTGGGCCTGGAAGGAGCGGATTTCAGCGGTCATCGAAAGCCTCGCGGAATGGGTGGACGCGGGGCACGAAAGGCCGCGGGGCCGCTGTGTCAAGGTCTGCGCGGTCTACACGGCCAGCCGCAGCGCTCCAGGCATCACTTCAAACGTCACCGGCGCCACGCCCGGCTGTTCGCCGTCCAGCTCCACCAGCATCGGCGGCTGCCCCGGCAGCGGTTCGACCAGCACCTTGCGGATGGAGCGGTGCCACACACCTTTCTGGTTCTGCGCCGTGCCGTTGTAGGCGGCGAAGCCGATGCGCGCGGCGTTGAGCGGCGAGACGTCCTCCATGGCCATGAGCTCCAGGATGCCGTCGTCCACCCGCGCTTGCGGCGCCACCTGCATGCCGCCGCCTTGGAATTGTCCGTTAGCGGTTCCGATGTTGCGCAGCAACGCGGTCTCCGGCGGGCCGTCGTCGACGACGAGGCGGAGCTGCCACGGCTTGAGGCTCCAAGTGCCTTGAACGACAGCGATCGCAAACGGCACGGCGCCGCCCGGCCACTTGGGACCGCGGTTGACGCGGGCGACGACATCGCCGCCCTGCCCAGCCGACGCGATGTTGATCGACACGGCCCAGCGCAACCCGGCCGGGGTCGTGAACGTGCAGGAGATGAGGTCGATGGGCCGCGCCGGGCTGGCTTCGATGCGCGCCAGGACGCTCTCCAGATCCTTGCCCAGGCCAAACGTGCGGCCGAAATCGCCGCCGGTACCGCGCGGCACGAAGCCGAAGATGGCGCCAGGGCGAATGGCGCAGCGGGTCGCCGGATCGAAGAAGCCGTTGACGACCTCGTGGTTGGTGCCGTCGCCGCCGACGGCCACGATGCGCTCAGTGCCGGCAGCGAGGGCGGCGCGAGCCACCGTGGTCGCTTCGCCCGGAGCGTGCGTCATGTGCACGTCAAAATCCCCGAGATGCTTGTGGAAGTTCGACTCGAACGCCGCCCAATCGCGACCGGTCCGGCCGGCAGCGGACGCAGGATTGACGAGAACCAGGGTTTTCATGGCGCAACCTCCCGAAGCTGGGCGCGCAGCATGGCGCGAATCGCGCGGAGATCCAACCATCGGCGTCCGGTTCGGGTTCCGGTTCCGGTTCCGGTTCGGGTTCCGGTTCGGGTTCCGGCTCCGGTTCTGGTTCCGACGTCGCCGCCGTGGAGGCCCCATGAACCCCGCGTTGAGCGCC
>CAIXAA010000924.1 GCA_903917305.1 uncultured Myxococcales bacterium
CCAGCAGCCGCAACGCCACGGACTGCACGCGGCCCGCCGACAGGCCCGGCTTGATCTTGCGCCACAGCACCTCGCTGACGTCCCAGCCGAACAGGCGATCGACCACGCGCCGCGTGCGCTGCGCCACCACCAGGTCTTCGTCCAGCTTGCGCGTGTGCGTCAGCGCCTCCGCGACGGCTTCCCTCGTGATTTCATGGAAGACGAGGCGTTCCGCCGGCACCTTGGGCTTCAAGACCTCCAGCAGGTGCCAGGAGATGGCTTCGCCTTCGCGATCATCGTCCGTTGCGAGGTACAGGCGATCGGCCTGCGCCAGCGCATGCTTCAAGGTCTCGATCTGCCGCTTCTTCTCCGGCGGCACGAGGTAGATCTCCTCCAGCGGCTCGAAGCGGTTGTCGACGTTGACGCCGTAGTGCACCCACGGCTGATCACGCCGCGGATCGCCAGCACTGAGATCCGTCTTTTTCGTCACCAGATCGCGGACATGGCCCACGCTTGCCTCGACCAGGAAGCCGTCGCCCAGGTACTTGCGCAGGGTGGTCGCCTTGGTCGGCGACTCGACGATGACCAGGGCCTTGCCGGTCAGGGGCTTCTGGGTCTTGTCAGTCTTGGCCATGCTCGATGCCTCATCTTGCGATCTGGCGTGCGATCCGTCGCGGATCGTCACAGGAAAAAGCCGCCTCCGGGGCTGCGCCGGATGCCGCCGTGCAGCACCAGCTGCAGGGCCGTCCGCGCCGCCTCGCTGCGCGCACAGCCGAGGGCCTGCGTCAGCTCCTCCAGGGACAGGCCCGAAGGCCCGGCATCCTGCAGGGCATCCGCGAGCCCTCGCACCAAGGCGGGATCACAACCCGCTGGCACGTCCACCACCGCCCGGGAAGTGACCGCTTCGGCGTCGTAGGATGGCCGTGCCTCACGGTGCGCGTCAATGCTCCGCGCCAACACAGCAGGCGCACTCGCGTAGAGGTCCGGCGCCGCGGGCGCCTTGCGACCGGGCCGGCCGGGGGCGGCCACCTGCCGGGCGAGCAGTTGGTTTCCTTTTGCATCTTGCAGGGCTGCAAGCAGCCGTTGGCAACCGTCCGCATCCCAGATGGCGCGCGCGCCGGCCGCGAGCAGGCGGTTGCTGCCCTCGCTGTTGGCTGATCCGGGCGTCCACGGCACCGCAAGCACCGGCAGACCTGCCTGCCACGCCGCCCCGGCGCAGTGCAGCGAGCCGCTGTGCACGTTGGCGCAGACCGTGATCAGCGCGTCGATCATTCGCGTCATCAAGAGGTTGCGCGTCAGGAAGTGCGCGGTCCGTGCCTCGGTGCCGGGCGGTGACCCGCTGACCAGCGCACCGCCGGCGCGCACGATCTGGCCGAAAAGCGGTTCATGCTGGGGCGGATACGGCCGGTCCTGCGCGCTGGGCAGCACCGCGACGGCCACGCCGCGCGCCATGATCGCGCCAGCCAGCGCCTCGCCGTCGATGCCGCGCGCGCCGCCACTGACCACGACGGCCCCGGCGCGCGCCAGCCCTGCTGCCAGTTCCCGTGCCATGTCGGCTTGTTGCGGGCTCGCCGACCGCGATCCGATGAGGCCGACGCGCAGCCTGTCCGGCGGCGGCGCCGCGCCGCACAGCCAAAGGCCATGCCGCACCGTCCCACGTCGGAGAATCACCGCGGGATCAATCTGTTCTACGGGCCGGTCGTAGGGCGCCATGGATCACCTCCAAAGGGTGATCGCTCGCAGGCGCAAAAGTCGGCGGCCAGGCCGGACGATTTCTTCCTAACTGGCGTCGCGCACGAGCCGCGCGGCGTAGAAGGCGTCCATGCCGCCGATCAGCGGGTGCGAACGCAGATCGCCGCGCGCGTCCAGGAGTGGCGCCACCCAGGCCTGCTGTCCGGAATCCCGATGGAACTCTGGGTGTTGGCGGAGGAAATCGTCGACCACGAGCGGGCCTTCCTCCGGCGCGAACGAGCAGGTGGCGAACACGAGCACGCCACCGGGCCGGCACAGCGCCGCGGCGTTGTTCAAAATCGCTTGTTGCAGCACGGACATGCGCACGAGATCGGTCGCGCGCCGGCGGTGGCGGATCTCCGGCCGGCGGCGCAGCGTGCCCAGACCGCTGCAGGGCGCATCGACCAGCACGCGATCGAAGGTCGCCGGCGCCAGGCCCAGATCCTGCGCGGCATCGGCTGCCTGGGTCGCGTGCAGCGGATAACCTGCATTTGCGCATAGTTGTGCGGCGCTCTCCAGCTTGGTGGCGTCGAGATCGATGGCCGTGACGACGCCGCCGCGCACCGCGAGCGCCAGCGACTTGATGCCGCGCCCCGCCGCCACGTCGACGACCTGCTCGCCCGGCTGCACGCCCAACCACTCGGCGACGGCCACGCTCGCGGCGTCCTGTGCCACGACGCGCCGCTCGGCAAAGGCGTCCGACAGGAACAGCCCGCCGCCCGTGCTGCGCCACACACCGGGAATCGCAATGTCTTCCAGTGGTTCGAGCAGCACGCCCTCGGCCCGCAGCGCTTCGGCGGCCTCCCCGTCCAGATCTTTCGCAAGAACATGGACATGCATCGGCGCTGGCTGGCAGAACGCTTCCGCCATCGCCGCGGGATCCTGCCCGACTTCGAGCGCGAAGGCCTCGATGCGCCGCTGGATCCACGGCGGCAGGTCGGGCGCGTCGGGCCGCTGCCCTTCGGCGACCTCGCGCGCCAGACGGCGCAACACCGCGTGAATGAAGCCGAGCGACCGCGCCGAGACCATGCTGCGCGCCGCGTCCACGGTCGCATGCACCGCGGCAAAGTCGGGGATGCGCGGGAGCCAGGCCAGCTGGTACGCGCCGAGACGCAGCGCACACAAGTCCTCGATCTGCATCTTGTACAGGCCGTGAGTGCTCGCCGCGCCGATCCATGCGTCCAGGCCGCGGCGCTTGCGCAGCACGCCGTAGACGAGCTCCGTGGCCAGGCCGCGGTCCGGACCGGTGAGGGCGGGCGCCAGGTCGAGCGCCGAGCGCAAGGCCTGTTGGCTGCCGGCGCCGTCGCGTTCGATGTAGCACAAGGCGCCGAGGGCACGCGCTCGCGCGGCTGCAGCCGTTGCAGGAAGTCGCTCTTTTGGTTGGATCGCCACGGTGTGCTAGCCTCGCGCA
This sequence comes from uncultured Myxococcales bacterium, assembly GCA_903917305.1. GTDB lineage: Bacteria > Myxococcota_A > UBA9042 > UBA9042 > UBA9042 > CAIXAA01. Next base: position 3,122 of record CAIXAA010000924.1, read on the forward strand.
GGCCGCGCATGGTCTAGAGGCCTATCTGCGCCGTCAAGCACCGCCGACGCGCCAGGTTTGCCATGAGCTCCGCTTCTCCCGCCCGCCGCCGCCTCAGCAATGTCCTGCCGTTCGCCGGCGCGGCGCTTCTGCTGGGCTATTTCATCAAGTCCACCGACCTGCCCGCGGTCGGCGCCGCGCTGCAAAAGGCCGACACCGTCGCCTTCATCGCCATTGCCGCCATCGCTACCGTGTTGATCTGGCTGTATGATTCGCTCTGCCTCGTCTGGCTCGTGCGCCAGACCTTGGGCCACCGCGGCTTGCCCGTCGGCGGCCGCCTGCGCGACCTCGCGCCCATCAAGGCCACGTCCTACGTCCTGAACATCTTGAACTACCACGCCGCGTCGCTCGGCATGGCCTGGCTCATCGGCCGCCGCAAAGGCGTCAGCTTTCTCGAATCCGCAGGCGCGCTTGCGCTGATGAGCTACATCGACCTCGTCGCTGTCGCCGGCATGGTCGTGGTCGGTTTGTGGGTGGCGCCCGAAGTGCTGGCGCAGAACGCGGCGCTGCAGACCTGGCTGCAAGTCGTGACCGCGGCTATCTTTTGCGTGGCACTCGTCGCGATGCTGGTGCTGCAGTCCGGCTGGCAGGTGCCGCTGCTCGTGCGGCTGCGCCAGATCTCCGTGCTGCGGCCGCTGGCGGCGATGAAGCCGCTGGCGATGCTGCAAGGCGTCGTGCTGCGCCTGGGCATCGTGCTCGCCTACACCGCCGCGGCGTTCCTGGTGATGCGCGCCTTCCACATGGATCCAAAGCTCGGCCGGATGCTGGTCGTCATCCCGATCCTGACCGTCGTCGGCACAATCCCCATCAGTGTCGCGGGCATCGGCACGACGCAGGTCCTGATGCGGATGTTCTACGCGCCGTTCCTGACCGCGGGTCAGACCACCGCCGTCATCGACGCGTTCTCCAGCTCGATGATCGTCGGCTACATCACCTGCCGCATGATCGTGGCGGCGCCGTTCTTGCGCGGCATCCTGGCCGAGTTGAAGGGCAGGCCGAAGGAAGACTAGCAGCTACAGCCAGTTCGCACTCGGGGCGAGCTGCATCAGCGCCGGCGCGCCCAGCTCGCTCACCAGCGTCAGCACGCGATCGCGCGACACGACGTGTAGCAGGTAGAGCCCGGCGCGGCGGTCGAGCAGCACGCCGGTCGGCGCACCGGCACCCGGCGAAGTCTCTTCAAATTCAGGATCATCCGCCGCGCGACCCGCCTTGGCACGGCTCACGACCGTCAGCGGCACGCCGTAGGCGGAATAGCTGTAGATCACGACGGCTTGCGCGCCGATCATCGCGATGCGGGCGCCCTGCAGCGTCACGCCCGCGCCCTCACTGACGGGCAGCGGACCGATGTTCGGCACCCGCGCCGCCAGGTACTTCTGCACGCGCGTCGCCGGCCCGTTCACTTCCGGAGGCAGATTCGCGGCGTGCACGCGCGCCATCGCCCGCAGGCTCTCGTCCGAGCGCACCGCGCCAAAGGGACTGCGCTGACTCAGGGAGTTCGGCGACAGCCCGCCTTGCAGCACCTCGCCCTGCTGTTCCATCGCCGAGCCGGGCGGCTCCATCGTCGTCGCGGAAGTCAGCTGGATCGCGGCATTGCCCGTGGGTTGCCGCATCATGCGCGGAGGCAGCTCGTGGGCGGGCACCACAGCTGCGACCGCCGTGTGATGCAGCACGGGCAAGCGCTGCGCCCCCCCGAGACCCGCCACCGACACCGGCGCCGCCGGCCTGGCCGCCGCGACCATCGGCTGCGCGTGCACCGGTTGATCGGCCTGCTGCTGCGGCGCCACGCGCCAGACCACGACGACGATCGCTGCGCTTGCGGCCAGCGCCAGCGGCATCACGACGGCGCGCGAGGTCTGCCGGCGCTGGGCCCGCGTCATCGCATCGCGCACCCGGGCACGGCACGCCGGATCCGCCGCTGGCCGCTCCAGGTGGTTGCGGATCATGCCGCGGAACATCGCATCGCGCTCCACCGCCGCTCGGCACGGCTGGCACAGGCGCACGTGCGTCTCGAACTCGCCGCGCTCGCGGGCGTCGAACTCGCAGTCCAGGTACGTGAACGCGAACTTTTGGATATCGTTGCAGTTCATCTACTCGCCTCCGGCCACCTTGTCGAGCCGCTTGGCGCGCATGCGAAAGGCGTCGAGCGACGCCACGCCATGCTCGTCCACCGGCGGCCTCTCGACGATGCCTTCGCGCACGGCGTGATCGAGCAACTGCTTCTGCATCGCCTTGCGAGCGCGGTACAGGCGGCTCATCACCGTGCCCACGGGGCACTCGACGACGTCGGCGATCTCCTTGTAGGAGAAGTCGTGGAGATCAGCGAGCAAGAGCACCGTCCGGAACTCCGGCGGCAGCGTGTCGAGCGCTTCCGTGACGTGCTTGGACACGACATTGTCCAGCAATTGCGCGTCGATCGGCCGGTAGATGCCTTGATCCATGTTGGATTCGGACATCGCCAGCTCCACCTCGGGCGAGACGTCCGTCTCGATCGGGTTGTGGCGCTTGCGGCTGCGGCGCAGGTTGAAGAAGGTGTTGGTCAGGATGCGGAACAGCCACGCCCGGCAGTTCGTACCGGCCTGATACGACTGGAAATTGTTCAGAGCCTTGATGTAGGTCTCCTGGACGAGATCCTCGGCGTCCGACGCGTCGCGGCAGAGGTGCAGCGCGTAGGCGTGGAGCGCGTCCAGGTGCGGCAGCGCTTCGCGCTCGAAGGCGTCACGGGCGCGGCGTTGTGAAGAGAAGAGGGCCAGCATGTTTCGTTTCCTCCCGGACGGCTCGCGGTGCGCTCCGTCCCCATCATCGTGACAACGCGGCAAGCCTCGCGGCTATTCCGAGCGCTGTGTACTTACAGGGTAGGATTGCCGGCAGGCGTGTCCAGGGTGGCGGTTGTAGGGATGATCTGGCCGGTGGCGGATCGAGCGGGTACGGAGTGCGGCGACTAGAAGGCTGGTGATCACGCGTTGTTGGGGGCGTCGCCTGCGGCGACCGGGCTGGCAGTCGCTGCGCGACCGGCGCTGCGCGCCGCCGTTCCGGTGCACATCCCTCGCCCGGGCCGGACGCAGGGTTTGCCCACGAATCCATGGTGATGGCGGCGCCGCAGTCCGAAGGTCGGGTGCCGGACATGCCCACCCCCGCGAAGGGCCGCGAAGAAAAGTGCAGCGGGAAGCGACGACAAAAGTCGGATCGAGCGATCACTGTTTTGAGGTCCTGACCAAGGCCTCCGATCCTGACCTGTCGCGACGGGCTCGGTCGACGGCGCTTTGCTTGCGCGCTTTTTGCGTGGAGTCTTCTCGGGTTGGGAAGGGTCGCGCCGACGGACGGGTGTGCCCGCCTGCCGGCGGGGCTTGGCGGCGGTGGCGGGGGGAAGCCCAACCCATGGTTGGGCAAGGACTATCGCAAACCCCGTCGATCCTCCGCCC
>CAIXAA010000925.1 GCA_903917305.1 uncultured Myxococcales bacterium
CCGCATCGGACGCGAGCGCGGCGGCGGGATCACGGACGCATGCGGCTTTTCCGGCATGGGTTCAACGGTTTGCGGCGGAGGTGGCGCGACCACTTCAACGGTCGGCGCGTTCCCCAGCACCGCGCGCAGCACCGGCAGCGTCTGGTTCAGGCGCAGCGCCACATCGTCCACGCCATAGGCACCGGCCAGCGCCGTCGGCCGGTCGACGCGCCACTCGATCCGCAGATCGACCGGCTTGTCGGCCACGGCAAGTTCGCTCAATGTCTCAGGTTCCGCCAGTTGGCCGTCGACACGCAGCACGGCGCCGGGCTCGCGCGCCAGGGCCACGACGTCCGCCACCACCGCACGCCAGGCCGGCTGATCGAAGCGCGCTTCGCCTGGAACGGCCAGCAGCCAGGTCACGCCGGCCTCATCGACCAGGATGCCGGCGTGCGCATGGGAAGCATGCGGATCTTCTGCAGAAACCGTTCCATCGCGCGCCTGCATCGCCTCGCGCTGCAGCGGACTCCGGCACCACACGGCGAGCTGGTGCGTCACCTGGTGCGCGTTCACGAAGGCCGGATGATCGCGGCTGGTCCACAGCTCCAGATCGCCGAGCTGCGCGCCAGCCTGCGCCACGGCCTGCTCCAGCAACGAAGCGAGCCGCTGCCGCACCGCACCGCGCTCGCGGTTGAAGCGGTTGGAGCGCCATTTGGCCGGTGCGTACGCGTCGAAGTCCGCGTCCGTCCAGCGATCAAAGGCTTCGAAGAGCGCCATGCGACCTCCCGGCGGCGCCTAGACGGCGGCCAGCCGCACGTCGCGCGCCGCGGTCATCTCGAACGGCGTGAGCCAACGATCGTAGCCCGAGCGCCGACCGTAGACGATGTCGAAGAACGCAGCCTGCAGCTGCGTCGTCAGCGGACCGCGCGCGCCGATGCCGATCGTGCGGCGATCGATCTCGCGCACGGGCGTGACTTCCGCCGCCGTACCGCAGAGGAAGACCTCGTCGGCCATGTACAGCTCGTCACGGGCAAACGGCCGCTCCGCCACGGGAATCTTCAGATCGCGAGCCACATCGAGCAGCGTCGCGCGCGTGATGCCCGCGAGGATGTTCATGTACAGCGGCGGCGTGATCAGCACGCCATCCTTGATCATGAAGATGTTCTCGCCAGTTGCCTCGGTGATGTGACCTTGCTCGTTGAGCAGGATCGCCTCGTCGTAGCCGTTGGACACGGCTTCGCGCTTGGCGAGGATCGAGTTGATGTACTGGCCCGTCAGCTTGCCCTTGGACATCGTGCTGTGGTGCCCCGGCCGCGTAAACGTCGAGATGCACGCACGAATGCCCTGGCGCAGGCCCTCCTCGCCCAGGTACGCGCCCCACTTCCACGCGGCGACCATGACGTGAATCGGGTTCTTGGTGGCGCCAATGCCCATCGCGCCGTCGGCGATGTAGACGACCGGGCGCAGGTAGCCGGCGCTGAGCCCGTTGGCCTGGAGCGTCTCGATGCACGCGTCGGCAATCTCCGCCGCCGTGAACGCCAAACCGCGATCCAGCGTAACCAGGTGGCAGCTGGCGAGCAGGCGCGCGACGTGATCCTGCAAGCGGAACACGGCGCCGTGCCCGGGCTTTTGCTCGTAGGCGCGGATGCCTTCGAAGGCACCGAGACCGTAGTGAAACGTATGGGTCAGGTGCGGCAGGCGCGCTGCCTCCGCGTCGACCATGCTGCCGTTGAGCCAGATTTTGACGTCGGCCATGAGGCCCTCCACCGCGGGCGCATGGGCGTCCGGAGGCGAGCGAGTGTAGCCTTGGCGCTGCCGGGCGGCAATGCTCACGGTACGCCCGATGGGTTGCAAAACGTTCGTCAGGCCGCGATTCTCTCGCAGTCATCCCACAAGGAGTTCCCATGTCCATGCCGCAGCGAGCCGTCGTCATCCTGGCCGCAGGCCTTGGCAAGCGCATGCACAGCGCGACGCCCAAGGTGCTGCACCGCGTCCTGGGCGAGCCGATGCTCGGCCATGTCCTGCGAACTGCACACGATCTCGGGTCGGAGCGCACGGTCGTCGTCACCGGCCACGGGCGTGCGGCGGTGGAGGCCTACGTCGCGCAGTGGGCGGCGGCGCATCCCGAAGCGGTGGCGCCGATCTGCATCGAACAGGTCGATCCGCACGGCACCGGACACGCGATGCAGTGCGCCCTGCCCGCCTTGGCCGGCGCGAGCGAAGTGCTCGTCCTGTATGGCGATGTGCCGCTGCTGCGCGTCTCGAGCCTGCTCGCGCTGCTCGAAGCGCGGGGCGATGGGCTGTTGTCACTGCTGGTGACGAACATGGCGGATCCGACGGGCTACGGGCGCGTGCTGCTCGAGGCCGGCAACCGCATCGCCCGCGTGGTGGAGCACAAGGACGCCAGCGAGTTCGTGCGCAAAATCACGGTGATCAATGCCGGGATGATGGCGCTGGATGCGAACTTCCTGCGGCAGGCGCTCGCCGATCTGCGCGCGGACAATGCCCAAGGGGAGCTGTACCTGACCGATCTCGTGGAGATGGCAGCCAAGCGCGGCCAGCCCGGCGTCGCCTGCATGGTCAGCGACGCGGCCGAAGTGCAAGGCGTGAACAACCGGCTGGAATGTGCGCTGGCCACCAAGAGCTTGCGGCACCGCATCAACGAGGCGCTGATGCTGTCCGGCGTGGGCCTCGAAGATCCCGATCACGCGTGGATCGAGGCGAGCGTCGCGATCGAGCCGGATTGCCGCATCGGCGCGGACGTCGAGCTGCGCGGCAAGACGCGCATCGCCGCCGGCGTGGTGATCGAGCGCGGCTGCATCCTCACCGATTGCGAAGTCGGCCCGGGCGCACACCTTTTGCCGTACTGCGTCGCCGCGCAAGCCGTGATCGGACCGGACGCGCACGTCGGGCCGTTCGCGCACTTGCGGCCGGGCAGCGTGCTCGAGGCCAAGGTCAAGGTCGGCAACTTCGTCGAAACCAAGAAGACCACGCTGCGGCGCGGCGCCAAAGCCAGCCACCTCAGCTATTTGGGGGATGCGGACATCGGTCCCGACTGCAACATCGGCGCCGGCACGATCACCTGCAACTACGACGGCAAGAACAAGTTCAAGACGGTGCTCGGCCGCGGCGTGTTCATCGGCAGCGACACGCAGCTGGTCGCGCCGGTCACGCTCGGCGATGGCGCGTATGTCGGCGCGGGCACGACGGTGACCGGCGACGTCCCGGCCGGCGCGTTGGCCGTCTCGCGCACGCCGCAGCGCAACATCGAGGGCTGGGTCGCCAAGAGGCAGGCGCGCGACGGCGGCAGCAGCGAGCACCATTGACCGCTATTGCACGGTGATCTTGCCCTTCATGCCCAGGCTGGCGTGCGGTTTGCACACGTAGTAGATCGTGCCGGCGACGTTGAACGCAATCGTCTGGCTCGTGCCGCCCGGGACATCGAAGCCGCCGGACAACGGCGTGTTGCCGCTGGCGTCCCACGTGGCCTTGGAGACCTGGGTCGCCGTGTGGATCGCGCCCACGGTGAACTTGACGCTGTCGCCGACCGCGATCGTCAGATCCGCCGGGTCGAAGGTCTTGGCGGCGGTGGTCGCGACCTGCCAGGTCTTGGGCGCGGCGACCTCGACCGCCGAGACATCCACCGCGACATCCGCCGCCACGTCGGGCGCCACATCGGCCGGTGCGGTGTCGGCCGCCACGTCCTTGAGCACGTCCACGGCTGGCGTGTCGCTCGCTTGCACATCAGGGGCCGTGTCGGCCGCCACATCCGGCGCGGGTGTCGCGGACGAGGATGTCGTGCTGCTGCAGCCGACGCCGAGCACCACCAGACCTAGGGCCACCACCAACGAAACTGCTCGACGCATGTCCTGTCCTCCGTGTCACATGCACCCGGCCGATCGCGCGCCATGGCGCGACCTGCGCGGTCCGCATGCGCCGGTGAAAAAACCAGCGCGGATGCAGG
>CAIXAA010000926.1 GCA_903917305.1 uncultured Myxococcales bacterium
CGACGAGATCAGCGCCTCGCAGGTTGGCGGCCGCATGATCTCGCAGCGCGTGGGCCAGACGACGGCCTGCGGCGTCTGCCATCTGCCGCCAAGTTCGTCAAAGGACATGGCTTTTGACGACGGGCAGGTCGTGGACCTTTACGGCGAGCTGATCGACACGGATCATGCGACGATCCAAGCGCTCGCCAAGCGCTTCGGGCTCACGCTCACGGACGCGCTGGGGTCGGAGCCGGCGGGGGCCACCGAAACCTATTGGTTTGGCGGCGGATACTACAAGGAAGCAGATGTCCTCAAGGATTTCGCGGCTATCTACGACGCGTTGCAAAAGGACACCACGGACGCCGACACGACGACCTACAACCAGAGCACGGCGGCCGGCAAAGTCCTCGACAACATGACCATCGCCCAATGGATCGACAGCCGCGTGCCGGGCGGCCGCAAGTCGCGCCTGGGCAGCCTGCTCGAGGTCGCCTACGTCATCGAGTACGGCGCCGAGGCGACGGACTTGAGCGCGCTGGAGCTGACCTCGATGCTGTCCAGCTCCGCGGTCGACGCCTTCTCGGTCTTCGGCGCGTCGGACGAACGCTTCCGCATCCAGGGCGGCAACCAGCAGATCCCGCTGGCCATCGCCAGCCATCTGGGCCTGGGCAGCGCGGTCAAGCTCGGCTGGGAGTTCCAGTCCATCCGCTCCGCCGCCGGCAACACCTACACGTTGACGTTCGACGTCGACGGCACGACCAAGACCGTGACCGCGGACTACGTGGTCCTGGCGCTGCCCTTCACCAAGCTGCGCACCCTCGACTTCGCCAAGGCCGGCTTCGATGCCTTGAAGACCAAGGCGATCCAGGAGCAAGGCGGCGGCCGCAACGGCAAGATCCAGATGCAATTCAAGAGCCGGCTGTGGAATACGCAAGGGCCGTGGGGCCTCAGCGGCGGCACGGTCTATGCCGACAACGGCGCGCAGCTCGCGTGGGATCCCAGCCGCGGCCAGCCTGGCACATCGGGCATCCTGGTCGGCTACACAGGCGGCGATCGCACGAATCAGCTCAAGATTCAACATCCTTACGGCAACAACACCAACCCCGATGTCGTGGCCGACGCGCAGGCGTTCCTGGCCCAATTGGAGCCGATCTTCCCCGGTCTCACCGCCCAGTGGAACGGCAAGGTCAGCGAGACGCTGGCGCACCTGGATCCGCGCTTCAACTGCTCCTATTCGTACTGGAAACCGGGCCAGGCCAGCACGTTCGGCGGCTACGAGCGCGTGCGCCAGGGCAACGTCTTCTTCTGCGGCGAGCACACCAGCGTCGACTACCTGGGCTTCATGGAAGGCGCCGCCAGCGAGGGCGTGCGGGCGGGCAAGGAGATGGTCACGGCCATCGCCGTTGCGGGCTCCGGCGGGAAGGACTAGCTCGGCAGCCTGCGTCCTCGCGAACGACGCTCGCCGCTTGGTGGCCCAAGCTTGCGACACTGGGGTGCGAATGCCCCGCCAGGCGCCCCCGCAAGTCGCGTCCCAGGGCTGACGCTGCTACGCTTGCCCTCGCTGCCGCGGTGCAGGAGGCGTGCTTGAGCAATGCCGTCGGGACCAATGGCTTGCGCATCACGGCCTTGGCCTTCGCCGCGGCACTGGTTGGCGGGATGCTGGCCGCATCGACGGCCGCGCTGGCCGGCGCGCTGGCGGGCGCACGCGCGAGAGGCAAGACCATGGTGGCGTGCGACATCCACATCGCGGCGGACGGAGCGGGGCTCGCTGACGCGATCGAGAAGGCTCCGGCCGGCGCGCGCCTGTGCCTCGGCCCCGGCGTATACGTCGCTGGCTTGCAACTGACCAAATCGCTGACGCTTGTTGGCACGCAAGGCGCGGACAAGACCGTGCTCAAGGGCCCGGGGCACGTGCCCGTGCTGCGCGTGGACGACGACGGCCTCGCCATTCGCTTGGAAGGGCTCACGCTGCAAGGCGGCGACGCGGACGCGGGCGGCGGTCTGCGCACCAGCGGCCGCGGCAAGATCCAGGTCGCCGACTGCCGCTTCACCGGCAACAACGCCGGCATGATCGGCGGCGGCGGCATCTACGCGAGCGCCGGCCTGCTGAGCCTCGAGCGCTGCACCTTCGACCACAACCGCGGCCGCCAAGGCGGCGGCGTCTTCCTCGACGCCGTCGTCCACGCCGACCTGACGCGCTGCACCTTCGACGCCAACGAGTCCGCCCAAGGCGCCTCGCTGCGCATCACCGAAGCCGTTGAAGTCACAGTGAAAATATCGACGTTCCGCGGCCATCGCGGCGCGCCCGACGTCGCCGCATTCGTGGTCTCCGGCACACGGAGCCGCATCCCCCACGTCACGCTCGACCACTGCACGGTCGAGGACGGCAGCATCGTCAACGGCCCCGAAATCCCCGGCGACGTGCGCCTCAAATCCAGCAAGGTCCCAGCAAGTTGGAACGGCCACCCCGGCGTCTCGGACGCCAGCGGCCCGGCGCACCGCCATCCCTGATTCTCGAACGATTTGATATTGCGGAGCAAACCATGCCCCACCACGCACCCAAGCCCAAGCCCCAACCGACGCCGACGCCTGCGCCGACGCCCGCGCCGGTCAAGCCGTC
>CAIXAA010000927.1 GCA_903917305.1 uncultured Myxococcales bacterium
ACGATTCGGCGGCTGTCGACGACCGCGCCCAGCTGCATCGGATCCGAGGACTTCTGCTCCGGCTGGCCGCCCAAGCCAATGGTTTGCTGCACATACGTCCGGGCGCGGTAGATCTGCGGCGTCGTCGTGCCGCCTTTCTGCAACTCGAAGTTCTGGATCGAGCCGCCGATGCCGCGCAGGTTCGACAGCGGACGTTCAGCGATGACTTCAGGCACATAGTACGCTTCGGCGCCCTGCCAGAGGCGCACGCCCACGTAGAGCGTCGCACTGCCGGTGAAGCTGTGCTCGAAGGTCGGCACCAGCGACATGTTGCTGCCGTTCGCGTTGGTATACGGGGCCTTGAAGGGCAGCTTGAGGCTGGAGATCCAGGTCAGCTGGCCGTAGGCGTTCCAGCTCTCGTTGTCGAGATCGTGCAAGCCGTGGTCGGCCAGCAAGTTCATGACATCAAAGGCTTCTTCAGCGTGCGCGGAGGGATGGGCAATCTGCGCCGCCGCCGGAGCGGATGCGAACCAGGCGCCGGCGATGAGGAGGGCGCACAGTCGACGCATGGCAGGCTTCGGGGGAGAGGGCCGCGGCGGCAAGCGAACACCGCCGATGCGACGGGCCGCGGACCTTACGCTGGCCCTCCCCTCCGGTCAAGCCTCGAGATCTGCTTGATCTGACTGGACCTTTCGGTCGATTGGCGCGATCCTACTTGCGGCCAAAGGGCCACCAGCCGGCGCCTTTCGTCTCGGGCTTCTTCTCCGCCGTCGACTCATTGCACTTGCAGCGCTTGTCGCGCGGAACATCGCCCAACACCTGTTCAATATGGGCACCGCACCCGGCGAACGTCGGCTTGCCACACTGCGAACACGTCACTCGTCGACACATGGGAATCCTCCTGGCCTCTCTCGGCCGCACGGGTGAGAGCCGGGTGCGCGGCAAAAGTGACAGCCGCACATCGACGCCAGTTCGCGGTCGTCCTACTTTGGGCCCCGGACGATGCGCGGAGGCGAGACGATGGACGCACAGGAAAGTCAGCTGCTGGCGGCGGCGCAAGGCGGCGATCGCCGTGCTCTCGAGCAGTTGCTGGCGGCGCACTTCGCGCAGGTGGAGCGCTTTGCCTCCAAGATGTGCCGGCACACGGCGGACGCGGAAGACGTGACGCAAGAGACGCTGATCGCGGCGGCGCGCACGGTCGGCAACTTTCGCGGCGACGCGGCGGTGTCGACCTGGCTGTTCCGCATCGCGCGCAGCTTCTGCATCAAGCAGCGGCGGCGCGGGCGGTCGGTGCGCCAGGGCGACACGTCGCTGGATGACGCGGCGGCGCCGGAAGCGCGCACGCTGGCCGATGCGACGGCGGGGCCGGAAGCGACGTTGAATGATCGCCAGCTGGGTCAGGCGCTGCAGCAGGCCATCGAGGCGCTGGCGCCGATGTACCGCGAAGTGCTGCTGCTGCGCGACGTCGAGGGGCTGAGCGCGAACGAAGTCTCCGAAGTGCTTGGGATTCGCGTGGATGCGGTCAAGACGCGGCTGCACCGCGCGCGCCTCGCCGTGCGCGACAAGCTGGCGCCGATGCTGACGCCTGCCGAAGAGGCGCCGGCGGCAGGCGGCTCGTGCCCGGACGTGCTGTCGATGTACTCGCGGCACATGGAAGGCGACATCCAGCCAAATACGTGCGCGGAGATGGAGGCGCATCTGGCGGCCTGTCCGCGCTGTCAGGGGCGCTGCGATTCGCTGCGGCGCACGCTGGTGCTGTGCAAGTCGGCGGTGGGGCCGACCGTGCCGGTTGCGACGCAGCAGATGGTGCGCGTGGCGCTGCAGCGGGCGCTGATGAAGAGCGAGCCGGAGTAGCGCAGCCTACGGCGGCCCCAC
>CAIXAA010000928.1 GCA_903917305.1 uncultured Myxococcales bacterium
CGTCGCGCCGCGCACGAACTTGAGCTGCCACTTCACGCCTTCGCGGTCGATGGTGAGCGTCAACCACTCCGACAGCGCATTGACCACGGACACGCCCACGCCGTGCAAGCCGCCGGAAACCTTGTAGCTGTTCTGGTCGAACTTGCCGCCGGCGTGCAGCTCCGTCAGCGCCACTTCCGCTGCGGAGCGCCCGTCGCCGTGATCGCCGACCGGAATGCCGCGGCCGTTGTCCTGCACGCTGCAGGAGCCGTCCAGGTGCAGCACGATCTCGATGTGCGTGCAGAAGCCGGCGAGCGCCTCATCCACTGAGTTGTCCACGACTTCGTAGACCATGTGGTGCAAACCGGAGCCGTCATCCGTGTCGCCGATGTACATGCCGGGGCGCTTGCGCACGGCTTCGAGGCCCTTCAAGACCTTGATGTTGTCGGCCGTGTAATCGGTGGCTTCGGCGCGCTCGAGAATCTCGTCAATGTCTGCCATGATTTCGCGGTGTTCCTGTATGGGGAGTGGACCGATAAGGTACCACGAATCGATCCCGCCAGCAAGGACGCCGTCACCCTTGCCACGGCCGCGAAACTGCGCCACTGTCCTCGATCGGGCCTGCCAGCCAGCGAGGGACGACGCGACGATGAGCCACGACGGATTCTTCAAGAACGTCGAGAAGCTGCAGCGCTTCGGCGAGGCCATGTCGCACCAGCTGACGGCGTGGACCGAGCCGGGCAAGCAGCGCAATCGCATCGACCAGCTCTTTCGCGAAGTCGCGGAGGCCGGCTCGGAGATCGCCACCGCGCTGCTGACGCCCGAGACGTGGCGCATGTCCACCGAGGACATCGACCGGCGCATCCAGCACCTGCTCGCAGGCAAGAACCTCAGCGACTTCGGCACGGATTCGTTCGGCTACAGCCCGCTGGATGTCCGCAAGATCACGCCCGTCCTGGAGTTCCTCTACCGCGTCTACTTCCGCGCCGAAGTGCACGGCCTGGAGCGCGTGCCCGAGGGCCGCTGCCTGCTCATCGCCAACCACAGCGGCCAGCTGCCGTTCGACGGCGCCGTCATCGCCTCGGCGCTGCTGCTCGACCGCAACCCGCCGCGCATGGTGCGGACGATGGTCGAGAAGTTCGCGACTGCGCTGCCGTTTTTCGGGGAGCTCTGCTACCGCTGCGGCCAGGTCACCGGCCTGCCCGACAACTGCCGCCGCCTGCTGGAGGCCGACGAAGCCGTGCTCGTCTTCCCGGAGGGCGCGCGCGGCATCTCCAAGCCGTTCAAGGATCGCTACCACATGACCGCATTCGGTCACGGCTTTTTGCGGCTCGCGCTGCAGACGAACTCGCCCATCGTGCCCATCGCGGTGGTCGGCGCCGAAGAGCAGACGATCAACATCTACGATTTCAAATGGCTGGCCAACCTGCTCGGCACGCCCTCGCTGGCGATCACGCCGCTGATGCCGCTGATTGGGCCCCTGGCCATGCTGCCGGCGCCCGTGAAGTACCGCATCTACTTTGGGGAGCCGCTGACGTTCGAAGGCGACGCCAACGACGACGAGGCGGTGATGGCGACGCGCGTGGCAGAGGTCAAGGCGGCCATCCAGCGCTTGATGAACCAGGGACTGGCCGAGCGCAAAGGCATATTCATCTAGGATCTCTTCATCTAGGACCAACGCATGGCACGCAGGAAGACCCAAGCGGTCATCACGGGTATCAGCGGGCGCCTCGGACAGTTGCTGGCGCGCCGGCTGCACCGCATGGAGGGGCTGCGCGTCATCGGCATCGATCGGCGCGCGTTCTCGCGAAAGCCCGCGGATATCGAGCACTTGCGCATCGACATCCGCCGCAAGGCCTGCGAGGACCTGTTCCGCACGCAGGACATCGACGTCATCTTCCACCTCGGCCTCATGCACGACCCGCGCAAGGGCGCGGGGGAGCACCACTCCTGGAACCTCGTCGGAACCCAGCAGATTCTCGAGTTTGCCCAACGCTACCGCGTGCCGAAGGTGGTCATCCTGTCGACGGGCGACGTCTACGGCCCGCAGAGCGACAATCCGGCTTTCATCACGGAAGACGCGCCCTTGCTCGGCGCCCAGCGCTTCGCCGCCCTGCGCGACCTCATCTCCGTGGACATGTTCGCGCAGTCCTACTTCTGGAAATACCCGGAGATCGAGACCGTCGTGCTGCGCCCGGCGCACATCCTCGGCGGCGTGAAGAACGCCGTGTCCAACTACCTGCGCCTCTCGCATCTGCCTGTTCTGATGGGCTTTGATCCGATGGTCCAGGTGCTGCACGAGGAGGACGCCGTCTCCGCCATCGTCGCGGCGGCCAGGCCGGGTCTGCGCGGCGTGTTCAATGTCGTCGGGCCGGACGCGCTGCCGTTGCGCAAGCTGGTCGCGCTGACCGGCAAGCCGACCGTGGAGCTGCCGCACTTCCTGCTGCCGGGCGTGGTCAACCGGATGTTCCAGCTGCGTTTCGCGGACTTTCCTGCGGCGGAGCTCGACTACATCCGCTATTCGGCGACCCTCGATGGCAAGCGCGCCCGCGACATCATGCGCTTCGAACCGTCCTTCGGCGTGCGCGAAGCGGTCGAGGCGGCGCTGCGCACCAACATCTTCGATGGCGGCGTCGAAGGCGTGGAAGCGGCCTGATTTACTCGCGAACCGGCACGATTCCCTTGCCCGCGACCTGCCCCAGCAGCACATCCTCCGGCGTCTGCGTACCCGGCGCGCCGGCGTGCTCGAAGTGGCAGCGCAGCCGGTCCTCGGTGCCGTCCGGCTGGCAGTGCCACAGCCCTTCGCCGGGCAGGCGCGGCAGCGCGACGGGCAGCGGCGTCAACGCGCCATCGGGCAGCAGGTGCCACGCCGCGTAGCCGGCATCGGTGTAGGCGAGGTGCGACATCCCCACGCCCTGCCCTTGCGCGGCACGCAGCCCGACGCGCTGCAGCAGCAGCACGCCCGGCTTGCCGGGCAGCAGCCACTCGCTCAGGCCCTCGCGGTCGACGGGCGCGCGCGGCTTGGAACCCGTCGAATCTACGACGCGATCCTGGAAGAACGCGGCCTTGGGCGTGCCTTCGGCGTCCAGGTGCAGCGCCACGCGCTTCTCCGGAACGACGTCTTCCTCCGGCGTCAGCGGCGCGCTGCCGTCCAGCCCCGGCAGGCCGTTCGGCGCGTGCCAGGTGACCGGCAGGGAGACCTGTGCCTGGACAATCCAACCGCCCGGACTCGCAGGCCAATGCGCCGGACGCGAGCGGTCGAACGGCACGAACTGCAACGGCCACTGCACCGACGCCTCCACGCCCGACGGCCGCGGCAGCAGCGCCAGCGGCGCATCGAGCAGCACGCCGTGCACGCGCAGCACGTTGCCCTGGCTGTCCGTCGCGACGAGCAGACGCGCGGCACGCAGCAATTGGCTGGGCTGCTGCCCGATGCAGGCCAGATCCAGCCCGAGCAGATGATGTCCATCATCGGACACTTGCAGCACATGCAGCGACACATCGAGCACCGGCAGCTTGGCCCAGCGTGGCGCGCCTTCCTGCGCCGGGCACACGAGGCGCGTCCACGGCACCTCGGCGGCGAGCACCGGCTGGGCGTGTGGCGCCAGATCGAGCGCCAGCACCACCGGCGTCGCGCGCAGCATCGGATGCAGCGCCGAGCCGAGCGCCGTCGGCTGCAGCGCCTTGCCCAGGCCGGTGCGCCAGTTCGTGAACCAGGTCGGCTCGTCCACGGCGTCGCTGGACGGCAGCCCTTCGATCGCGGGCGGTTCGACGCGACCCGGCTGCACCGAGCCCTTGCGCCACGGATGGCCCGAGAAGTAGAGCGCGAGCTTCTCACTTTCCGCTTCGATGCCCGGCCGTTGGGTCTGATCTTCGCGACGGACCACGCCCGACGGCCGCTGCGCCAGCGCCGGCGCGCTCAGCAGCAGCATGGACATGCAGGCAAGACCGGCGGTGCGCCTCATGTTCATGCCCTGCGCCGCCGCACGCCGACCAGGGCGCCGATGCCGAGCAGCGCGAGCCAGCCCCACGCCCGCGCCCCGCCGCCGCGGCCGGCGTCGCAACTGGCGCGCGGTGTGCTGCCGCCGAGGTAGTAGGCGCCGGCGTCAGCGGTCTTGGCGTCGAGGAGCACGGCGCTGGTGTCGGGCACTCCGGCGGCGTCGGCACCTGCAGCGACGTCCGCCACGGTGGCGGCGTCCGTCGGCGCGGCGACATCGGCTTCGCTCGCGGCGTCCGGCTTGGGTGCGATGGCGGCGTCGCTGGCCTGGATGTCGGCCTGGTCGATGACCGCGCAAGTGCCGATGGGGTTGCAGAACGTCCCGCCGGGGCAGCTGCCGCAGATGCCGCCGCAGCCGTTCGGGCCGCAGACCTTGCCGTAGCAGTTCGCAACGCAGTCGATGTCGGCACTGGCGTCAGCCGCGACCGCGTCCGTCCCGGCAGCGGCGTCGTCGGCCACAGCCGCATCCGCGACCGGAGCCGCATCCGCGGCCGGTGCCGCATCAGGAGCCGGTGCCGCATCCACGGCCGTTGCCGCATCCGTGCTGCCCGCGTCCGCTCCCGTACCCGGGCAGCTCTGCGCGCCGGAGCCTGCCTTGCAAGTGCCCGTCCCTGCGTCACAACCCGCCGCGCACGCGGCGTAGCTGCGCTTGTTGCACCCGGCGACGGAGACGCACGTCCAGGCGTGCGTGCCCTGGCTGCTGCAGCCGCCGGCGCCCAGCGTCGGGCATTCGCTGTTGCAGCCGCTGCAGGGCGTGCCCGTCAGGCAATTGTAGTAGCCGTTCGCCGTGTCCCAGGCGCAGCAGCCCGCGCACGTGGAGCTCTTGAGCCCGCTGTCGCAGTACTGCAACTGGTTGCCGCTGCAGGAACCTTCGAAGCTGACGCCCTGGCAGACATCCCCGGTCGCGGGCGGCGTGGCCGCCTGGCCGTAGCAGCCCTGCCCGGCGTCGACCTGGCAGGCGCCGGCGATGATGGTCTTGCCGTCCGTGGAGCAGTCGGCGTCGTCCGTGCAACTGACGCCGCCGGACGCGCAAGTGCCTTTGCACACATCACATCCGCACATCCACTTCGGCCCGACGCACTGGGAGCTGGCGCTGCACGACTCGCCCATGCCGCCGTCCACGCAGCCGCACGTGCCGCCCACGCACGTCCCGTCGGGGATCGCCTTGGCGAAGCTGCCCACCGGAATCGTGCGCGTGATGCAGTGGATGGCGCCGGACCACAGCGCGATGGTATCCGCGCGCAATCCCACGTGTTTCCAAGTCGGCAGCGCGGCCTGCCACTGCGCCTGCACCTGCGCGGCCAACGCCACCTTGAGCGGATCCGGCGCGCACTGCTGCCCCGCCGCGCAGGTCACCAGCTCATCGCAGCCCTGCGTCGTCGGCCCGAACGTGCACTTTGCGGACGCGCAATGGTCCCCCGCCGCGCACTCGCTGTCCTGCATGCACGCCGCGCCCGCGGGATCCCGGCACGAGGACGTCGCATACGCCGGATACACGTTGACACCATTGGTGAAGGTCGAGTTGATGAAGGTCCGCGGCAGCGCGCCCTGGGAGTCCTCGAAGTGCGTCATCATCGACAGCCGGTACACCTTGTAGGGCTTGCCGTTCGGCGCCGTCAGGCCCGCCCACAGCGCCGCGTTGTCGTCCATGCGCTGCTTGTTCGTCGCGTAAGTCGCCGCATAGCTGGCGCTTTGCGTGTCCGGCATCGCAAGCGTCTCGGCCACGCCGTCGCCGTTGTAGTCCAGCGTCATCTGCGTCTCGTAGCGCCCGATCAGCACCGAATCGATCGACAACCACTTGAAGAACATGTCGATGTGGCCGGTGCCGTCATCGGTGATGTCCTTCATGACCACCAGGTTGTCGCACTGCGCGTATTTCTTGAGCAGGTTCTTGACCTTCTGCACGGAGTAGCCGGTGTTCGCCATCGCCCGCAGCGACGTCGCGCACGTGCCCTGGCCGTCCGCCTGGATGTTGCCGCCCTCGAAGTTGAACGGCATCCGGTACACGGTCGCTTGCGGATAGGCCGTCTGCGACAGCCGCGTCGGGATGGCGTCGTCGTGGATCCGGTTGGCATAATAGACGAAATCGGTGATCGCCAGGTGCCCGTTCTGCTTGTCCACCAGCGGCCACGCGCCGTAGTCGATGTGCCAGATGGCGTCGTTCGGCAGCGTGAGGAAGCTCACTTTCGTCAGTTCCTGCGCGGTCATGCCGTACTGCTTCAAGGCCGCGACGAAGTCATCCTGGTCCCCCTGCGCCGCCACGACCACGCGCGCCAGGACCGGCGGATTCGAGAAGCGCACGAACTGGATGGTCTGCTCCGCCATCATCCGCCGCACCGCCACGGTCTGCGAGGTGCCCGGGCTGTAGGTCGTCCAGACCTCCTGCATCGTCTCCCATTCCGCCATGTTGCGGAACTTGCCGGGCTCGGGCGGCAGCGTCTGCGCGTACCACTCCTTGTGCGCGATGCGGTAGTCGTCGTTGGCGTCGAACTTGCCGAGCACCTTGCGCTCCGCCGCCGTCTCGTACGCCGGCAGCTGCGGATGCGGCGTCAGCGCCTCGTGCGCCCGGCGCGCGCCCTGCACGACCTGCGCGACCTTCTGCGGCGGCTGCGGCGCGGTCATGCACGCCGGCAGCGCGAGGAGCAGCGCCAACCACAGCCCGTGCCTCTGCTTTCCCTGGTGTTTCATGGGGTCCTCGCAGGTCAGGCTTTGCGGCGGCGGCGCAGGAGCAGCCAGCCGGCGCACAGCAGGCCGAGCACGCCCAGTCCGCCGCTGCGCCCGCCGCTGGCAGTTGTGCAGCCGGTGTCGTGGCCGATGGAGATCTTGCTCATCGGCGGGATGACCGTGGCATCCGCTTTGTTCGCCAGATCCCCGCCGCCGGACGCGTCGACCGCGCTGGGCACGTCGCTCGCGGCGCTGGTGTCCTGGCCGCTGCCGGCGTCGGGGCCGTTCGGGCACGTCGTCGGTGCACTGCCGGCCGGTTGCTTGCCGTCGGGCGCATTGCCGTAGCAGCCCTGCGCCGCATCGATCTTGCATGCGCCCGGAACAACTGTGGTTCCGTCCGCGGCGCAGTCGATGTCGTCACGGCATGCCGTGCTGCACGCGCCGGCGGTGGTCGGCGTCGTGTCCGAGGCGCAGTCGACGTCCACGTTGCAGACGCTGAGCGGTTTGCCGCTGGATTTCTTGCACAAGCCCGTCGGGCACACGCCGGCGCACTGGTTGCAGCCGCACACCCACTTGGGGCCCCAGCACTCGCTGTCGTCGGTGCAGCTCTGGGTCGTGCCGCCCGGCGCGCAGTGGCAGGCGCCCTCCAGGCAAAGCCCGTCCGCCACGCTCTTCTGGCCGGGAAAGTCAGGGATGGTGCGGGTGATGCAGTGCACCGCCCCCGACCACAGCGCGATGGTGTCGGCGCCCAAGCCCACGTGCTTCCACGTCGGCATCGCGGCCTCCCACTGCTTCTGCACCTGCGCCGTCAACGCGATCTTGAGCGGATCGTCGACACATTCCAGGCCCTTGGCGCACGGCATCAGCTCGTCGCAGCCGTCCGTCACCGGCGCGATGTCGCGGCACTCGCCCGCGAGACAGACCGCGCCGCCCAGACATTGGCTATTCGTTTTGCAGATTTGCTTGACCTGCGCCTGCTTGGCGTTGAGGCACGCGGCGTTGACGCACGTGCTGTCCGCGGGGCAATCCGCGTCTGCCGCGCACACCGTGCTGCCCAGCGCATTGAGCGTGCACTTGCCGGCGGCGCAGTGACCGCCGTTGCCGCACTCGCTGTCCGTCATGCACTTGGCGCCCGCCGGGTCGCGGCACGACTTGGTCGCGTAGCTCGGATAGACGTTGACACCATTGAAGAAGGTCGAGTTGATGAACGTGCGCGGCAGGTCGCCGTAGGAGTCCTTGTAGCGCGTCATCATCGACAGCCGCGACACCTGGTAGGGCTTGCCGTTCGGCGCGGTCTGGCCGGCAAACAGCGCGACGTTGTCCTCCATCCGCTGCTGGTTCAGCTTGAACGTCGCCTTGTAGTCGTCCGTGGCACCCGGCATCGGCAGCGTCTCCAGCTTGCCGTCACCGTCGTAATCCAGCGTGATGTCATCGTCATACTTGGCAATCATCACGTGGTCGACGTCGATCCACTTGAAGAACATGTCGATGTGGCCGGTGCCGTCGTCCGTCACGTCCTTGACGATGATCAGCTTGTCGCAACCGGCGTACTCCTTGAGCAGTTTCCGGGTCTTGGCTTCCGAGAAGCCGGTGTTCTTCAATTCGCGCAGCGACGTCATGCAGTTGCCCATGCCGTCGGCCTGGAAGTTGCCGCCCTCGTAGGACATCGGCATGCGATATACACTGATATCCTTGTAGTATTCGCTGGCGAGCCGCGTCGGGATCGCGTCGTCCGTCTGCCGCTGCGGGTAGTACATGAAGTCGGTGAAGCTGACGGTCTTGTTCTGCTTGTCCACCAGCGGCAGCGCACCGTAGTCGATGTGCCAGATGGTCTGGTTCGGCAGCGTGACCATCTCGACCAGCGCCTTCTCTTCCGCAGTGATTCCCAGCTCATCCAGCGCAGTCAGGAAGTTCGCCGCGGCCGTTGCGCCGCCGACAATCACGTGCGCCTTGCCCTTGGGGTTCGAGTCGCGCACGAAGTGCAGCACCATCTGCGCCATCATGCGCCGCACCGGCAGAACGCTCGTGATTCCAGGCGAGTACGTGGTCCACACGTCGCGCATCGGCTCCCACTCCTGCAGCGCGCGGAAGCGACCCTGCTCGGGCGGAACCGTCTGGGCGTACCACTGCTTGAAGCTGTTGCGCGTGTCGCTCGCCAGGTCCGCCTTGCCCAGCGCCGCGCGCTCCGCCGCGGTCTCGTAGGCAGGCAGCACGACGCCCGGCTGGCTCGGATCCTCGGCTTGCGCCTGCAGAATCACGTGGCCGACCTGCGGCGCGGGCGGGGCGACGTGCGCCATCGGCTGCGTGGCGCAAGCGCAGAGCGCGGCCAGGCCAACGACGAGCCCGCCGTGGCGAAGAGAAGTCCGCGAATGCATGGGTTCTCCTGGCGCGGGCAGAGAGACCGGCGCGCGCCGGAAAGGCAGCGGGCGCCGCGCCGGCTACTTCAAGGTGCCACGCAGGTACGTGTAACCCTTCTGGTTTTCGATCTGCTGAATCGACAGCGCGATCTTGGTGCCGGGCGGGATCTGCGGCGAGAGCGCCGACAGGTCGATGGCCGGCAGCGGGAAGCTGCCCAGACCGGAACCCAGCGAGCTCGTGAGCTTGGGCAGCATCACGTCCTTGATGAGCGTGACGAACAGGTCCTTCATGCCCTTGGCTTCCGCATTGATCTTCGTGATTTCCATCTCGAGGAAGTCGATGCCCTTGAGCGAGAAGCCAAGCTCCATCTCGCCGGTCGTCGCGTTCTTGACGGCCTTGAGCTCCGCCGTCGCCTGCATCGACGCGTACATGTAGATGTCGATCGGCGTGCCGCTCATGTTCAGCTTGGCGTGGATGCCCAAGTCGCCGATCTGCAGCTTCAAAAGGCCGGACTGGTCGATGCACGTGTTCAGGATCGGCGGCAGCATGAAGTCGGTCTCGACCGACAGGTCGCTGACGCCAAAGCTGGACAGGTCGATGCTGCCCAATTGCGCCGCGCCGATCGTGAGTTGCAGGAGGCCGCCGTTCCAGACGGAGAAGATCAGCTCGTTGACGAAGTCGTCGGCCAGACCGGCCTCCAAGCCGTATTTCAGACTGGGATTGAAGATTTCCAGCTGCTTGGGGTCGAGGCAGCCCGCGCGGCCGATCGAGCCCAGCACCGGGTTGGTGACCTTCGCCGACTTCTTCGAAGTCATCGAGCCATCGAGCCCGGCGATGATGCCCGCCGGCGGATCCGGCACCACCGGGCGGAAGGTCAGCAGGCCCAGCTTGGACGCCAGGTGCAGCGTCACGGGGTCGCTGCCCAGGATCCCCGGGATCGGCAGGTCGGTGTTGATGGCCAACTGGCTGAGCGTATTGTTGATCGTGCTGCTCAGCGTGCCCTGGATGAGGGCCGGAAGCAGCGTGTTCATGATCGGCGTCAGGATGCCCGTCACGAGGTTGAACAGCGGATCCAGCAACTGGCCCGCCAGACCCGGCAGCGCGATCTGCAGGTTCTGGAGGTTCAGCTTCATGTTCTTGGCCGAGCTGGTCGTCGCGCCCGTCGCCGGATCGACCGCGATCATCAGGTCCAGTTCGAGGGCGATGGAGTCCGCAGAGAGCGTGACCAACTGATTGACGGCGATGCCACCCAGGACGGTGGGGAACACCTTGCCAGCCAGCAGCATGTCCATGGAGAACTTGGTGATCTTGAACGCCGCGTGGATGCCGCCCTTGACCACGGTCAGCGAGACCTGCGGGAAGCCGTCGTTGACGGCCTTGTCGCCCATCTGGAAGTTCTGCATCGTCAGCGAACCGTCGAACACGCCCGCCTGGTTGATGGGAAAGCCGCCCTTGCCGAGCAGGGTGCTGAAGTCCAGCGTGCCGACGATGATCTCGAGCACGGTGGCGAGATCCTTGGGCGCCTTGTGGTCATGGATGCCCGAATCGAGGATCGCCTGCGACAGCCAGACGCCGATGGCGCTGGGAATCTTGGCCAGATCCGGCTGGGTCGGATCCATCTCGTACCACTTGGTCGAGTAGTAGTAGGACTGCACGCCGTTGCTGACGTTGTCCCACTCGTCGGTGGCGACCCAGACAATCGCGTTCATGCCCTCTTGCGAGTCGATGTCGAAGGTGAACGTGCCGTCGTTGGCCAGCGGGACCGACTGCTTGTTGATCGTGAGCGATTTCACGGCGCTCAGCTCGTCGATGCAGGTGCCCTTGACGGTGACCTTGGCGTCGCCCTTGCGCGTCTCGCCGCGCTTGGGCTCGGTGATCAGCATGAGCGGCCCCGTCGAGTCGACCTTGAGCTTCAAGCTCGCGGTCATCGTCGGGTAGTCCTTGGACGTGCCGGTGAACGTGTAGTAGCCGTCCGCCGAGAAGGAGTAGCTGATGCCGCCGCCATTGACCGTCACGCCGTCGGGCATGTCGATGGCGACCGGCATGACCAGCGGCATGTCCGGGACATCATTGCCGTACTTGTCCTTGCCCAGGCCCGAGAGCTTGATGGTGTCGTCGACCTTGTAGATCTTCTGGTTCGGCTTGGCGACCAGCGTCATCGAGATCGGCGCGCCGGGCGTGACCGTGAACTTGGCCGCGACCTGGTTGGTCGCGCCGGCGATCTTGCACTTGATGTCGTAGCTGCCGGACTTGGTGCTGGAGACCTTCTTGCCGGTCGTCGTCAAGCCAGCGGGAACGTCGAGCGAATACTCGCTGTCGGCGGCCGCGACCTCGTTGCCGTACGCGTCCTGCGCGGTGCAGACGACATCGGCGGAGCCGGCGCCGGCCTCGATGGTGGCAGGCGAGACGAGCGCGATGGTCTTGTCGGCCTTGCCGGCGACGACTTCGAGGTCGGCGGGCGTGACGGTGGCGCCCGGCGAGTCCGAGATGGCGCAGCTGACCTTGGCCTTGCCGACCTTGCGGCCCGCGGCCTTCAAGCCCGTGATTTCTGCGGTTTCCGCCGGGACGACCGTGGCCGACCAGGTGGCGGTGGTCTTGGAGACGTCGTTGCCGTACTGGTCCTTGCCCGTGCAGCCGATGTCCGCCGTGTCGCCCGCGGCGATGGAGGCCGGCGTGACCGTCGTCGTGAGGGTGGCAGCGGGGCCGGCCGTGACGATGAGGCTGGCGGGCGAGGAGTCGGAGATCTTGATGGCGGCCAGCGTGCAAGCAACCTGGTAGCTGCCGACCTTGGTGGCCGTCAGCGTGGCGCCGCTCATCGTCACGTCCGCGATCGGCA
>CAIXAA010000929.1 GCA_903917305.1 uncultured Myxococcales bacterium
AAGATGGACCGGACGAAAGTGTCTATCTGATTCACAACGACGGCGTGCGGCTGCCTCTGCCTCCGCCGCCACCTGGGGGGTAACGTCGCCGAAGCGCGCCGAAGCGGCGCGCAAGGTTGCTTCACTTCGTTCAGGATGACGGAGCGGGGTGACGCGAAGCGGAGAGCCGGTTGACGCGAAGCGGAGGCCGGCAAGCGCAGGGCCGAAGGCCCAAGCACAACCGCCCCAACAACCGCGGGTTACGATGGCGGGAAGCGAAGCGCCCCCGCGTACAGCCGCGCAGCGCGTATCACTGCCGAAGGCAGCTGTGAGCGCAAGCGGCTGTGCCAGGTAAATCAAAACTCCTTGTAACACCTGAGGGAGTTCAAGGAGAGAGTCCAGAGAGAACCACCAAGAGGGACCCTTCCCTCTTGGTGGTTCTCTTTGGAGCACCCGGCGTGGTCAACGCCCCCCCAACCGTTGCCAACAGCCACGCCACAAGCCAAGATTCCCCCGCAGCGGCGCGTGCATCCATGCACGCCACCACCTGCGGAGGCGCATGGCACTGCTCGGCACCGGCACCGATGGACGCAAACTGCGCGTGACCTTGCCGGATCACGACGGCTTTGTTCCCGAATGCGGCGTGCAGTGGTGGTACTGGACCGGCCACTTCGCCACCGACTCCGGCCGCCGCTTTGGCTTCGAGGTCGTGTTCTTCGTCTTCAAGAAGTGGGGCGGCTTTCTCGCGACGCTGTGCCACCAGGCGCTGACCGACATCGACGGCGGGCGTTTCCACTACGACGAGTTCACGCGTCCGTTCCAGCTGCCGCTGGCGACGCCGGGCCGCTTCGACTTCACCTCCGACAACGCGGCGGCCGTGGTCGCTTCGGGTGGCGGCGGCCGCGACCACCTGCGCAGCCGGCTGGGTGGCATGCAGCTCGACGTGCGCCTGGTCGCGCAGACGCCGCCGACCGTGCACTACGAAGGGTGCGCGCATCCCTATGCGGTGGGCGGCTATACGCTGTACTACTCGCGCAAGCGCATGAAACTCGAAGGAACGCTGGCGCTGACGCCCGGCGGCCCGCAGGAGCGCGTCGTCGGCGAGGCCTGGTTTGACCGCCAATACGGGGAGCTGCTGCCGGCGATCGAGCTGGGCTGGCAGTGGTTTGCGCTGCACCTGAACGATGGCCGCGATCTCATGGTCTTCCAGTTTCCGGGTGCCCACCACGCAGCGGAGACGTTTGCCTCGCTGACCGACGCCAAGGGCCGCAACCGCGTGCTGACGCCGGACGATTTCCTGTGTCATTCCACGGGCGAGTGGCCGAGCCCGCACACGGGCACGCGCTACCCGAGTGGCTGGCAGATCCACATCCCGTCGGAGAATCTGCACTTGCAGGTGGCGCCGCAACTGCTCGACCAGGAGCTGCACGCCGAGCACCAGTACTGGGCGGGGCCGGAATACTGGGAAGGTGCCTGTGAAGTCAAGGACATGCAGGGCCGCGCGCTGGGCGTGGGCTACGTCGAGCTCGATGGCTACAGCAAGCAACTGTTCGGCAAGCTGGACACGGACTGAAAGGGGCGCCAGAAATGACACTTTCTGGCGACCCGCCGCGGCGAATCCCGCATCGGGTGAGCTTGCGGCCCAACAACACTGTTCCCGGATCGCCAATCTCGGCGATCCTGTGGGAGGAGACGTCATGAACCTGCCAGGCAGCGCGTCTGATTCCGCAGTGCCGACGCGGCGTTTGCAGCTTCCCGCCGATGACGGCCCGATGGCGGGGGAGCTGGTGCAGTGGTGGTACTGGACCGGCCACTTGGACACGGTCCCGACCCTCGACGCGCCGTCGCGGCGCTTCGGTTTTGAGCTGGTGTTCTTCTACTTCACCTGGCCGCGCACGGGCTTGCGCGCGCTGATGGGGCACAGCGCCATCTCGGACATCGCCGCCGGCACGTTCACCTACGACGAGCACTTGAAGCCGTTGCACCTGATGCTGCCGAACCGCGGGCACTTCGACCTGTCGCTGGACAAGGAAGGGCCGCTGTCGCGCACCGCGGAGGTCGTGGCGCGCACGCGGGCGCGGACGGCGCTGCCGACGCTGCCGCCGCACATCGAGCAGCTGCTCAAGCGTCTGAAGCCGGAAGGTTGGCGCGAGACGGGCTTGTGCACCGTGTACGGTCAGGACAACGCGATGGCTGCGCGCGGCGGCGGCGGCGAGGATCACCTGCGCGCCGCCATCGACGGGTACGAGCTCAAGCTGCGCTGCTCCACGGCAGAGGCGCCGGTGCAGTACTACGGCGGCTGGGCGCATCCGTACCAGGCCGGCGGCTACACGTACTACTACAGCCGGCCGCGGATGCAGGCTGAAGGCTCGCTGCGCTTGCCCGATGGCAGCGTCCACGAGGTCAAGGGCCGCGCCTGGTTCGACCGCCAGGCCGGCGACTTGGACCGCGTGATCAACGCCGGCTACCAGTGGTTCGCCCTCAGCCTCGATGGCTGCGATGACGTGATGCTCGCCAAGTTGAAGAGCGACAACGGCGATCCGCACCCCGACAACTACGCGGCCGTGCACAGCAACGGCAAGCTGTTCACGTTGGAGCCGGGCCAGTTCACGGTGACCGAGTTGGGATCGTGGACCAGCCCGACGACCGGCCGCACGTATCCGAACCACTGGTCGCTGCGCGTGCCGAGCCACGGCATCGACGTCACGGTGCGGCCAACTTTGCAAGAACAGGAGCTTGTGCCGCCGACCTGGTGGTTCGCCTTCCTGGAGAAGGCCTACTGGGAAGGGGCGTGCGACGTCAGCGGCATCGACGGCGCGCCGCTGGGCCGCGCCTATGTCGAGGTCAGCAACTGGTAGCCGCGACCAGCTCCTGCCACGCTTGGCCGCTTGGCTGGCGCGCGAAGTGCCGGATCGTGCAGGACTGTTTGAGGGCCGCCGCCGCCGCGCCCGCCGTCGCGTAGCGGTCCTCCGGCTTCTTGGCCAGCGCGGTCAGCAGCACCTGCGCCGCAGCGTCTGGCAGGTCCGGCGCGGCCAGCCGCGGATCCGCCGGCGGCTGCTTGAGGTGCGCCATGACCAGGCTCATCGCGTGGTCGCCCTTGAACGGCGGCGCGCCGGTCAGCAGCTCGTACGCCAAGACCCCGAAAGAATAGACGTCTGCCCGCCCGTCGACCTGCGCCGCGTTCTGGATCTGCTCGGGCGCGATGTAGACCAGCGTGCCGATCAGCTCGGTCGCCGTCAGCCGGTCCATGGCGCTGGCGCGCGCGATGCCGAAGTCGGTGAGCACCGCGCGGTACGGCACGATCCCGCGTGGCTGCTCCGTCGGATCCAGAAGGATGTTCGAAGGTTTGATGTCGCGGTGCACGACGTTGCGGCTGTGGATGTAGTCGAGCGCCGACGCGATCTCCTCCAGCAGCGGCAGCGCCTCGATGAGCTCCAGCCGGCCGCGCTCCGCCAGGTAGCTGCCCAGGTCCGGCCCGCCGATGTACTCGAGCACCTGGTAGCGCACGCCTTCGTCGGTCTTGCCGCGGTCGAACAAGCGAACGATGTTGTCGTGTTCCATCGTGCACATGATCTGGCCTTCGCGCTCGAAGCGGATGACGCTGCGCGGCGACTGCTCCACCAGCTGCGGCAGCATCATCTTGATGGCGACCGGCCGGTGCAGACCGGGGTGCTCGGCGCGGTAGACGCGCGACATGCCGCCACGGCCGATGAACTCGAGCTTGTCGAAACGCGGCAGGTTCTGCGGGGGAGCGCCCGTCTCGAGCGGCAACGGGTCGCCATCGCCGCTCAGCGTGACGAGGTCGGCGATGTCCGACTCCAGGCCGCCGTCGAGGGTACGGTCGTGCTGGAGGTCGCGCAGGTGGCCGATCGGCCGGATGGGAATGCCGGCCAGCGGCGTCGGCGGCGGGTCGTCGACCTGCGCATCGCGGCGCGCGCGCTCGCCCTGCTCGGCCTGGTCCACGTCGAGGTGGATGCCGTAGAAGCGGCGGTCGACGAACAGGCACAGGCGCCGCCGCGTCGGCGCGAACAGGGCGCCCACCACCATCGTGGACACCGCCAGCACCAGCGGCGTCTGCTGGTCGGCCGTGACGCGGACCGCCAGGGCGCGCAGCAGGAACACGCTGACGCCAAACAGCAAGGCCAGCAGCACGGTCACGCCGCCGTACACCAGCGAGCGGTTGATGACGACGTCGATGTCCCACAGCCGGTGGCGGCGGATCGCGAAGCCGAGTGCCACGACCTCCAGCACCATCGTGCCGTCGATCAGCAGCTTGAGGACGGTCTGCACCAGCACGCGATCCAGGCCGGGCGGGGCGTGGATCAGCCACGCCACCGTCACCACGATCGCGGCAACGTAGGAGACCGCCTGCAACGCGCACGCGAGCAGCAGCCACTTGGTCTGCTGCTGTTCGATCGGCGTCGACACCTTGCGGAAGCGCTGCACCTGCGCCACGACGACCGCGGCCAGCCCCAGGACGAGCAGCAGCGACATCAGGCGGTTGCCCTCGACGGTGCGGCGCATCGGCAGGGTCAGCAGCTCGAAGAGGATCCAGAGGACGCTGGCGGTCTTCGACCACGGCAGCGCGAAGCGGCCGTTGGGAAACAGGAAGGATCCGACGACGATGAGGCTGGCGGTCGCGGCGTCCAAGCCGGCAAACCACAGCCAGGCCTCCGGGTGCGCGGCGTGCATCGCCGGGATGTTGATCGTGTTGCCGGTCGCGACCAGCACCAGGAACAGCGAGACCACGAAGGCGATCGTGCTCTCGCGCCGGCGCCAGTACAGCGTGACCGCGGCACCCGTGCAGAATACGACGACGAGCGTGACGACGGCCTCGAGGACCCAGAAGTACGTGCTGCTGCGGATGCCGACGGCGGCAAGGGCGGCGTGCTCGGAGGCGGCCAGCTGGCCCATCGCGCACTTGGCCGGCGCCTGGCAGGCGGTCAGCATCTCCGCGCGGCGAAAGGGAATGGCGAGGAAGTTGGTGAGGAGCGCCGACCCGACGACGAACAGCCAGACGGCCATGTGCAGCCAGCGCGGTCCACCCGGGAGCGGATCGCGCAGGGAAGTCGTGCGGGGATCGTCGACGGCGGGACTCTGGGACACGGTCGTGCAGGCTCCCCGGCGCCAGCGCTGCGCGCGTCACAGCGTAGAAGCAATGCGGGCTTGCAGCAAGAAATACCGTGCCATGTCGAGACCAACAGACCATTTTGCCGGTTGACGCGGCGGCTGCTGCGCCGGCACGCTCCCTTGACCCGTGCTCCGCTTGTGGGTATGGTTCAGATGATGAACGACGATGTCAAAAAACAGAGCGCAGGTTCACGGCTCCGCGAATGGCAGAGGGAGCACACGCAGACGGCGATCCTGACGGCGGCCGAGGCGGTGCTGGCCGAGGAAGGCCTGGCGGCGCGCATCGACGCCATCGCGCAGCGCGCCGGTGTGGCCGTCGGCACGCTCTACAACCACTTCGGCGATCGCGACGCGCTCGTGCAAGCCGCGCTGGACCACAACCGCGCCACGTTGCTCGCCGCCATGGATGCGGTCCTGGCCACGCCTTCGACGGATTTCGACACGGATTTGAAGCGTTTCGTCAGCGCCCTGGCCGATCACTGGCGCCAGCACGGCGCCTTCCTGACCGCGGTGCTGACCGAGCACTGCCGCAGCGAGGTCTTTGCCAGCAAGCGCAGCCTCCTCAAGACGGAGATGCACGACAAGGCGCGCGGCCTCATCGCCCGCGGCGTGGCGTGCGGCCGCGTGCGCGCGGGCCACGATGACCTGTTTGCCGAGTACTTGCTTGGCCTTGTCCGCATCCACGTCGTGCAGCAGGCGATGCTGGGCCTGCCGATTCCCGACCTGAACCCCACGATCGACCTGTTCCTCCATGGTGCCGTCCCGCGCACCTGACCGCCGCGTCTCCTCCCCCGACCGTCTCGCGCCCATCTGGAGCCCCCGTGAACGCCTGCCTCGCCCCGCGCCTTTTCGCGATTGCCTGCCTGGCTTTGTGCGCCGCCGCGCCTGCGCGCGCCGCCGAGCCCGAGCCCGCGCCCGCCGCCCATGCCCTGAGCCTTGCCGAGGCGCTGCAGCGCGCCATGGATCACGGCACCGACGTCGCTGTCGCCCGTGCCCGCTTGGAAGAGGCGCGCGCCGGCAAAAGCAAGGTGACGACTGCCTTTTTGCCGAACATCCAAGGCGTCGGCTCCTTCACGCACAACTCCGTCGAGGCGAAGTTCGACTCCGGCGCGATGATCACGGGCATCGCCCAGATCGTCGGCGTCACGGTGCCGGCGAGCAAGCTGCCAGCGCCGTCCATCATCCAGAAGCAGGACACGATCGGCGGCGTGCTGACGGTGGACGAGACCGTGCTGGCGCTGGCGCCGGTGCTGATGATGCGGACCGCGGACCGCAACGTCGAAGCGCAGACGGCGAGCCTCGAGGCGACGCGGCGCGAGATCGCCTTTCAGCTGACGCAAATCTTCTACAATACCGCAGGGCTGGAGCGGATGATCCAGGCCTCGGAGCGCGCCCTGGCGCTGTCGGACGAGCGCATCACGTTTGCCAGGCAGCGGCGTCAGTTCGGTGCGGAGGGCGAGGTCACGGTGCTGCGCGCCGAGACCGAGCGCGGCCGTGCGGAGTTGGACCTGACGCGGGCGCAACTGGCGCGCCGGCAGCTGCTGGTGGCCTTGGGGACGCTGATGGGCGACGACGCGCCGGAGGCCATCGTGCCGCCGCCGCCGATCGAGGCGCCAAGCGGCGATACCGCCACCTGGGAGCGGGCCGGCATGCGCGAGCGGCCGGACTTGAAGGCGCGGCGCCTGGCGGTGGCGGCGGCGGACACGTCGGTGTCGGAGGCCGAGTGGCGCTGGATGCCGCTGGTGAACGTGCAGGGCGTTGGCCGCTACACGGATACGCCCGGATTCATTGGCAAGAACTGGCTGTGGTCGGCGACCGCGAACCTCGTCGTGCCGGTCTTCGATCGCGGGCTGCGCTACGCCGAGGCGAGCGAGCGGCGCCAGCAGCGCACGCGGCTGCGCCTGGAGCTGGACAAGGCGGAGCAGGACCTGCGCGCCGGCATCCAGCAGGCGTCCCTGGAGATCGAGACCGAGCGCAAGGCGCTGGCGATTGCCCAGAACCAGGCGGAAAAGTCCAAGCGGACTGCCGAGATCGTCGCCAAGGCGATGGCGGCGGGCGCGGCGACGTCGCTCGAAGTGGCCGAAGCCGACACGAACCTGCGCATCGCGGACGTCGCTGTGGAACGCGAGAAGATTGCTCTGGATCTTGCCGTGCTGCGCTTGCAGCACCTGACGGGCGCCGTGCG
>CAIXAA010000930.1 GCA_903917305.1 uncultured Myxococcales bacterium
ATCGAGGTCCCGGCAGATCGCCTGTGGGGCGCGCAAACGCAGCGCAGCCTCGAGCATTTTCACATCGGCACCGAGATCTTTCCGCGCGAGTTCATTCGCGCGCTCGGCATCCTCAAGCGCGCCGCCGCCATCACGAATGCGCAGTTGGGCAAGCTGCCGGCAGCCAAGCGCGACGCCATCGTGGCGGCGTGCGACGAGGTGATCGCCGGTCAATGGGACGCGCACTTTCCACTGGCGGTGTGGCAGACCGGCTCGGGCACGCAGACGAACATGAACGCCAACGAGGTGATCGCCGCGCGCGCCAACCAGCTGCTGGGCAAGGCCGTGAATGCGCGCGATCCGGACGCGGTGCACCCGAACGATGACGTGAACTGCTCGCAGTCCTCCAACGACGTGTTCCCGACCGCGATGCACATCGCCGCGGCGGAGGGCACGATGGTGCACCTCTTGCCGGCGGTGCTGCGGCTGCGCGACACGCTGTACGGAAAGTCCCTGGAATTCGGCCACATCATCAAGATCGGCCGGACACACCTGATGGACGCGACGCCGCTGACGTTGGGCCAGGAGATCAGCGCCTGGACCAGCCAGCTCGAGCACGGCATGCAGGCCTTGCGCAATACGCTTGCGCACTTGTACGAGCTGGCGCTGGGTGGCACGGCGGTCGGCACCGGGCTCAATGCGCACCCCGACTATGCCGACGCGGTGGCTTGGGAGATCGCGCAGTACACGCGCATCAAGTTCACGAGTGCGCCCAACAAGTTCGAGGCACTGTCCGCCCACGACGCGCTGGTCGAGCTGTCCGGGGCGCTCAAGCGCCTGGCGGTGTCGCTGATGAAGATTGCCAACGATGTCCGCTGGCTGGCTTCAGGCCCGCGCTGCGGCATCGGCGAGATCACGATTCCCAACCTGGAGCCGGGCAGTTCCATCATGCCGGGCAAGGTCAATCCGACGCAGTGCGAGGCGGTGACGATGGTCGCGGCGCAGGTGCTGGGCAACGACACGACGATTGCGTTCGCGGGCTCACAGGGCAACTTCCAGCTCAACGTGTTCAAGCCGGTGATCATCCACAATATCCTGCAGTCGATCCGCCTGCTTGGCGATGTCTGCGACAGCTTCGACACCCACTGCGCGCGCGGCATCGAGCCCAACCGCGCCGTGCTGGCGCGCAACCTGGGGAACAGCCTGATGTTGGTCACGGCGCTCAACGAGCACATCGGCTACGACAAGGCCGCGCAGATCGCCAAGAAAGCATTGGCAGATGGCTCGACGCTCAAGGAAGCCGCGCTGGCCTTGGGACTTCTCGGCGCAGCGGAGTTCGATGCGATCGTCCAGCCGGAGCGCATGATCCACTCCTAAGTGCGCCGTTTTCTTTGCCGCCGCCCAGCCTCCGCTATGATGCAGCTTGACCGCGCCGACCCCAGCCTTCCTGCACGCGCAGCACGACTCGGCCAGGACGCGGCAAGGAATGAAGATGACTGCGGTTGCCGCGCCGGACGTGGCGGAGCCCCCGATCCTCGAGGTCATCAACCTGCACAAGCGCTTCGGCGACCAGCAGGTGCTGCGCGGCGTGGATCTGCGCATCGAGACCGGGAAGATCACGGTCATCATCGGTGGTTCCGGCAGCGGCAAGAGCGTGCTGATCAAGCACCTGGTCGCGCTGCTGCGGCCGGACGAAGGCGAGGTGCGCTTTCATGGCCACGACCTGTTCCAGATGAAGGATTCGGAAATCCTCCAGGCGCGCAAACACTTCGGGATGCTGTTCCAGGCGGGGGCGCTGTTCGATTCCATGAACGTCTACGACAACATCGCGTTTCCACTGCGGGAACACCGCAAGATGAACCGGGCGCAAGAGCGGGCGACCGTGCTCGGGCGGCTCGAGGAGCTCAACTTGCAGGGCGCGGAGAAGAAGTTCCCAGCGGAGCTGTCGGGCGGCATGCGCAAGCGTGTGGCGCTGGCGCGCGCGACCGTCCTGGAGCCAGAGATCCTGATCTACGACGAGCCGACGACCGGGCTGGATCCCATGCTGATCGCCCAGGTCGACGACATGATCGCGGCGACGCAGGAGAAGCACAAGGTCACTTCCGTCGTGATTTCGCATGATATGGCGAGCACGTTCCGCATCGCGCACTTCATCGCGGTGCTGCACGAAGGCCGCATCGTGGAGTACGGCACGCCCGCCCAGCTGCGCAACAGCGCCAACGAGGTCGTGCGCAGGTTCATCTACACCAGTGGAACCGGGCCCTTGCAGGCCGAGGCGAGGGCACCCGCGTGAAACACCTGCGCGCCACGTTGGCCGTCGGCCTGCTTGCGGTTGCGGGCATTCTGCTCGTGATGTTCGGCGTCTGGCGCTCGAACCGGGGCATCGGCACCGGCTCGGACACCTACCGCCTGGTGGCGATGTTCGACGACATCACCGGCATCACCGGCGGCACCAAGGTGACCATCGCCGGCTACACCGTCGGGCAAGTCGATGAGATCAAACTGATTGGCACGCGGGTGCGCGTCGTCATCCGCATCAAGCGCACCGTGGTGGCCTACGCGGGCCTTCGCGACCCGGCCACGAACGAGCTGCGCAACGCGGCGGCCCTGACCCGCGTCCAGGCGTCGTTTCTTGGCGATTTCTATCTGGAACTCGCTCCGGGCGCCGCAGGGCGGGTGCTCAAGGAGGGCGACACGATCCCGCGCGTCATCACCGCGACCGGGTTGCAGGCGACGCTGGCCAAGATGGAGGACATCACCGCCATCGTGCCGAAGATCGACAAGATCGTCACAGATGTCTCGAAGATCACGAACAATGCCGCCCAGGTGTTCGGCGGAGAGAAGGGTGCGGCGCGCTTTGACGAGCTGGCGGCGAACCTGGTCAAGTCGAGCGAGAACCTCAGCGAAACGACGCACGAACTGCGCGAACGGCTGGTGCACGGTGCGCTCGCGCCGGGCGGCGACCTGGACAAGGGTCTGCACGGTTTCGCCGACACGATGGTGAAGGTCAACACGATCCTGGACCGCACGGACGCGCTGGTCGCCCACGACGGCGGCATGATCACGCGGACGTTGGAGAACGCGGAGTCGGTGACGCGCTCGATCCGCGACCTGCTGGGACGCAACCAGGAGGGCGTGGACACCGCGGTCGGCACGGTGTCGGCGACGCTCAAGAAACTGCAGGACACCTTGACGCATGTCGACGGCGTCATCAGCAACCTGCAGGCGGCGACCAAGGACGCGGCGGAGGGCAAGGGCACCGTCGGGCGGCTGCTGCACGACGACAAGCTGATCAAGGGGGCGGAGCGCATGATGGACGATGCCGGTGGACTTCTCGCGCGTTACGCGCGGCTGGAAACGTCCATCGACTACCGCTTCGCCGTCTACAGCCAGCAGCGCCACGACCCGTCGAGCTTGAGCTGGCAGTCGCACATGAGCCTGCGGCTGTCGCCCACGCCGGACAAGTTCGTGCAAGCGACCATTACTTCGGACAACCTCGGCAAGGTCACCAAGCTGACGCGGGTCACGACGACGCAGGTCGGCAAGTCGGGTGCGCCGCCGGTCAGCGAGCAGTTCACGGAGACCACGTCGGATTGGAAGATCGGCATCGTCTACGGCCGGCGCTTCTCCTTCCTGACGCTGCGCGGTGGCCTCATCGAGTCGACGGCGGGCGCCGGCGTGGACGTGCACCTGTTCAACGACAGGATCACGGTTTCGGGCGACATCTTCCGCTTCACCGACGCGCCGATGCCGCGCCTGCGGCTGCTGCTGCTGTGGGAGTTCTGGCACCACGTCTATGCATGGGCGGGCGGCGACGAGCTGCTGTATCCCAGCACCCGCGCCGACATCTTCGGCGGCATCGGCCTCTCCTTCACCGACAACGACTTGCGCATCCTGTTCGCCGCGGCGCCTTCGATCTCGACGCGCTAGGAGCTTGTCGACGATAGGCGGCGAGCTCCTAGAACACCAAACCGCTAACGACCAGCCTCACACATCACCTTCTGCAATGCCATGAGGTTGGCGACGGCGGCCGCCCGCCTGGTGTCGAGCGTGTTCTTGCGCTCGCCCTTGTACCTCGCCCGATGGCCCTGAATCCGCG
>CAIXAA010000931.1 GCA_903917305.1 uncultured Myxococcales bacterium
CTCGCCGCCGGCGATCTGCCGCACCAGACGGCGGCTTCGCTGCAGCTGCACGTGCAGGCCTGTGCGTCCTGTCAGGCGGATCTGGAGGCAGCGCAGGCACTTCTAGGCGGCGCGGCCGAGTTGCAGAAGCCCGATCGCCTGGACGACGAGACGCGCGCCGCTGGTTGGCAGGCGCTCGCAGCCAAGGTCGCGCCGCGTCGGCGTCGGCGCGGGTCGTGGACGCCAACCCGACGCATGACGGCGTGGGCGGCGGTGGCGGCTTTGCTTGGTTTGTTCGTGGCGACCGCCTACTTGCTGGGGCGCGAGCGCCGCGACGCTCCAGCGCCGGAGCTCAAGCTCCGCCGGGAACCCGTTGCGCTCCGGCAGCTGCCGCCGCCTGCCCCGCCAGCGCCGCGGCCACGATTGTCGCTGCGGACGCTGGCGCTGCCGACGCTGGCGCCGGCGCAGCCGGAGACGCCGGTAGCGAATGTGGCGCCGCCGGAGGTGCTCCCCGCCGAAGCGCATCCTGCCGTCACGCACGCCCACGTGGCGCCGCTCCACGAATGGAAGCTCGCCTGCGGTGGGCACATCGACGCGACCGGGGCGCAGGCCGCCATCGTGCGCAACTTGCCGCATGCTTCGGAAATTCGGCTGGAATTCGGGCAGCTCAAGCTGCGCGTGCCGCACCTGCAGCCGGGCTCGACGGTCCAGGTCGGCACGGACGATGCCATGGTCACCGTGATCGGCACGGAGTTCGAGGTCGACAAGACCGACCAGGCAGCCACGCAAGTGCGCGTGATTGCCGGAACTGTCTGGGTGCAGCCGCGCGGACGCGGGCGCGAGAAGCTGGTGCTGCATGCCGGTGACCATGCCCGGGTGGAAGGCGAGGCTGCCTGGCATCGCCGCTTGATCCGCGAATTGGACGAAGCGATCGACGCCGGAGACCTGGATCTCGCCGTGCGCCGCGCCTTTCGCACGCTCGACGTGCTGCCGCAGGATGAGTCCGCGGCGGTGCGGATGCGCCTGGGTGCGATCTTCCGGCGGCAGGATCGGCGGGTGGACGCGGCGGCGCAGTACCGCATCGTGGCGGACAGCGCGGGGCCGATGTCCGCCCGCGACAATGCCTTGGCTGCGCTCGCCTGGCTGGCCCGTGAAGCGCAGCACGCCGCCGAGGAACGACCGATCTGGGAGCTGTATGCGGAGCGCTTTCCTGCCGGCCTGCACCGGCGCGAGGCCCTGCTGCGGCTGGTCGACTTGACGTGCGCGGACACCGGGCTTCACGCTCAGGACGTGCGCAAGGCCCTGGCCAGCGAATTCGCCGAGGATGCCGCAGCGCAAGATGAGCTGCGTCGCTGCGGGAGTGGCCGAAGCAAATGATCTTGCCGCGATTCCTGGTGGCCTGCGCGATCCTCTGCGTCGCCGGACCTGCGCACGCCGCGGTGTGGGCCGGCCCCGTCGTCGATGACCGCACGGATGCAGTCGACGCGGCCGTCGACGAGCCATTTCGCGCCGCGGTCCGCCTGCTGGAGCGCGACGACTGGCACGCAGGCGCGCCGCCAGCCGATTGCAAGGACTGCCGCCGCATCACCATTCGCGGCCACCGCGCGCCGGACGTCCGCTTCACGTTGGTGCTGCTCGATGCCGCCGGCAGCCGGCTGCGCGACGCCACCGTGGCAACCAGCGACGCCATCGCACCGTTCGATCTGGCGCAGGCGCTCGCCCTGAACTGCTTGTTTCTTGTGGGCGATCAGCGACCGCCGTGGATCGTCGCGCAG
>CAIXAA010000932.1 GCA_903917305.1 uncultured Myxococcales bacterium
CCGAGCGACGTACCCAACCCGCCGATCTTCGTGGACAACCTCGATTGGCTCGGCGGTCTGGCGCTGATCGACTTCCTGCGCGACATCGGCAAGCACTTCTCGGTCGGCGCGATGATCCACCGCGACTCGGTGCGCAACCGCCTTGAACAGCGGGAGCAAGGCATCTCGTACACCGAGTTCAGCTACATGCTCCTGCAAGCCTTCGATTTCCTGGAGCTGTACCGGCGCCAGGCCTGCCAGGCGCAGTTCGGTGGCTCGGATCAGTGGGGCAACATCGTCTCCGGCATCGATCTCATCGGCCGGCTTGCGCCGCAAACGCCTGAAACTGCGCCGTTTGGCGTAACGATGCCGCTGATCGTCAACAAGGCGGGCACCAAGTTCGGCAAGACCGAAGCCGGCACGATCTGGCTCGATCCGGACATGACCAGCCCGTACCAGTTCTACCAGTTCTGGATGCACGTCGAGGACGAGGACGTGGGGCGCTATCTGCGCTTTTTCACATTCCTTTCTCGTGAGGCGATCGAGGCCATCGAACAGGAGCACGGGGCGGCGCCGCACCTGCGCGCCGGCCAGAAGGCGCTGGCGCAGGCCGTGACGGAATTCGTCCATGGTCCTGAGCAGATGCATGCGGCGCTGGCGGCGAGTGCCATCCTGTTCGGCGGCGATCCGACCGGCGCGCCGGCAGGGGCGTTCTCGGTGCTGACCTCCGAGATTCCCTCGCGTTTGCTGGCTGGCGAGGAGCTGACGCTCAAGTCGCTGCTGGTCGGCGAGAGCGAGGCGCACCCGTTCCGCTCCGGCGGCGAGGCCAAGCGCGCCCTGACGGCGGGAAGCGTGTCGCTCGGCGGGCGCAAGCTCGGTGCCGACCTCGCCGCGGCATTGGCGCCCGAGGCGCTGCTGCACGGCCGCTATGCCTTGGTGCGGGTGGGAAAGAAGCAGTTCTACCTCACCGATTGTGCGCCGGACGCGCCCAGGCCGTGACGGACGACCCGCGCGACTGGCTGCGGCGCGCGCTGAGCCATCCGCCGCGCGTGTCGATGCCCGTGGGAAAGGACCGCGAGTCTGCGGTGTTGCTGCCGGTGCTGCGCCGCGAGGCGGGGGCCACGCTTCTGTTCGTGCGCAAGTCGCAGCATCTGGCCAAGCATGCGGGCCAGGTCGGCTTCCCCGGTGGCGCCATCGACGCGAGCGACGCATCCATCGAAGCCGCCGCGCTGCGCGAGGCTTTTGAGGAAGTCGGCCTGCGCGCGGAGGAAGTCGAGCTGATCGGCCGCCTCGACGAAGACCGCACCTTCGTGACGAGCTACCACATCGCGCCCGTCGTCGGCTGGGTCGACGCCCCGCCGGAGCAGTGGCGCCTGGACACCGGCGAGATCGAGGGCGTGGTGGAAGTCGGCCTGACCGAAGTCGTCGAGTGCGAGCCGGTGTCGTGGCTGGACTTCACATGGGCGGGCGTGGACTACCGCGCGCCGCGCTTCGAGTACAGCAACGGGCTCGTCGTCTGGGGCGCCTCCGCGCGCATCCTGTTCAACCTGCAGCGGCGTCTGCGCGGCGCGGCCGGCGACCCGATCGGTTGACGCAGCGTGTCATTCGGCGACAATGACGCGAGCAACCGCGGCCGATCTTCCACAGCGGCGCAGTGTTCACGCCCCCGCGGCGTGATCGCAAGACAGGGGTCATGAGCCAAAGCCGTGTCATCAAACGCTATGCAAACCGCAAGATGTACGACACTTCGCGGTCCTGCTACGTCACGCTCGAAGAAGTCGCGGACATGGTGCGCGAGGGTTGCGAAGTCCAGGTCATCGACAACAAGACCAAGAACGACCTGACCGAAGTCACGCTGACGCAGGCGCTGCTGGACTCGGAGCGCAAGAAGCGCGGGACGGTGCCGCTGTCCGGCCTGCGCCACCTCATCTCGTCGGGTGGCGATTTCCTGGCGCGGCGCATCGCGGAGCCGGTCAGCCGCGTGAAGGTGGACGCCGAACGCACGGTGAGCGCCTGGAAGACCGACGCGGAACGCACGGTGACGGCTTGGAAGACCGAAGCGGAGCGGCGCGCCGAGCGCGTGCTGCAACGCAAGGCGGCGGGTGAGGCAGGCGAGCCGGGCAGCGGCGACCCGGGCGCGGATGAGCAGTTGCCCGACGGCGCGGAGCTGCCGCAAGACAAGGAGAGCGCAGCGGCGCCCACACTTGCGACGTTGGTGGAGCAAACGCAGAAGGCGTACGACGAGTTCCAGCACAAGGTCGATGACCGCGTGCGCCATGCCGTCGGTGCGCTGGGGCTGATGGCCGGCGATCCCGGGGAGATACTCGAACTTCGCAAGCGAATCGAGGTCTTGGAGGCGCGGCTTGCGGTGCTCGAGGGCGCGCAGGCTGGCGCAGCGGCCTTGCCGGCGGCTGCCAAGCCAGAGGCCTGAATCTCGCCTCGCCCTCTTGCGTTTGCCGCTCGGTGGGCGCTTGATCTGCATCCGAGCCGGGCAGCCCGGCCAGCGACCTCGCAACGTGACGAGGTCCCTGCCCACCACGGGCACAAGAACATGAAACGATTGCAATTGAAGGAGTGGACGATGAAGCTGCGTCAAGCTCGCCTCGGGCTCACCCTGGCCCTGTGCACCACGACGGCCCTGTTCGCCATCGCGCCGGCCGCGCTCGCCGCCAAGCCTGGCGCGACCGAGAAGTCGGAGGTCAACGAAGAGGACATTCCCGGCGAAGCCGTGATCGCGATGAAGTTCCAGTTCGTGAAGTTCACGGTGGACGGCAAGGAGTGGGACAACCACGAGTACACGACCGGCGCGAAAACGCTGGTGATTCGCGGGATTGGCCGGGCCGATCCGCATGTCGTCGTGCTGATGCCGCGCGAGCCCGGGCTCGACTCCGTGACGCTGAACATGGAGCCCAAGGATTTCAAGCGCTTGGTCGTGCGCGAGAAGGGCAAGACCCAGACGCTGGTGTTCCGCGCCAACTTCAAGGCAGAGTTCCCCAAGCTGGCTGCCGACCCCAAGCCGGCCGACGGTGCGGACAAGGGCAAGGACGCGGACAAGCCCAAGGACAAGTAGGCGTTGCCGCTTGAGGAGGAGGCGATGACCGACGCTGTCGTGCGTTTCGAGGCCGTGCTGCGCTTTGCCGCGTCGCGCGGGATCTCGGACATCCACGTCAAGCCGCAGCAGCGGACGCTGTACCGGCGCATGGGTCAGCTGATTTCGCGCAAGGACGAGCCGACGTTCAGCGAAATCGAGCTCGGCGAAGTGGCCCACGCCCTGGTGCCGAAGAGCTGCGCGGCCCAGTACGACGCGGGATCCGACGTCTGCTTCGCGCACAGCCTCGTGGGCAGCGGGCGCTTTCGCGTCACGCTCTTGCACCAGCACGGTGCGGCCGGCATCGTCGTGCGCCTCGTGCCCGCCAAGGTCGCGTCGCTGCGCGAATTGAACCTGCCCAAGAGCCTCGCGGCGTGGTGCCAGGCGCCCAGCGGGCTCGTGCTGTGCTGCGGTACGCGCGGCAGCGGCCGTTCCGCCACTTGGGCGGCGATGGTCGAGCAGATCAACACGTCGGCGACCGGATCGCGGCACGTCGTCACGATCGAGGACCCGATCGAGGCCTTGTTCGACGACAAGACCGCCCTGGTGCGGCAACGCGAGATCGGCAGCGACACGCCGGACTTGCCCTCCGCGTTGCGCGGCGCGGCGCGGCAGGACGTCGATGTGATCGCCATCGCGGAGTGGACGCCCGACGGCTTCGAGGCGGCGCTGACCTTGTGCGAGGAGGGGCGCCTCGTGGTGGCCGCGCTGCCGGCGGTGGGTCCGGTGCAGGCGCTGCGGCGCATCGTCGAACACGCGGGGCAGCCTCAGGAAGCGGTGCTGCGGCGGCGTCTTTCGCGCGTGCTGATCGGCGCGGTGGGTCAGACCCTCGTTCCGCAGGCGGATGGCCAAGGCCGCGTGCCGGCAACGGAAGTGCTGGTCGCGTGCCCGGCGGTGGGCGAATTCCTGCGCAGCGACGCTGAGTTCGACCGGCTCGAGCGCGTCATGGCCGAAGACCGCAGCTACGGAATGCACACGCTGGACCAGGCGTTGTTCGAGCTGATGCAGTCCGGGCGCGTCGCCCTGGACGCCGGCCTGGCGGCCTCGCGCCGCCCGGAGGAGCTGCGCTCCCAGGTGGCGGGTGCGCGCGCGACGGCGATGACGGCGCTGACGACGAGCGATCACCCGCTCTTTTGAAGGCCTTGACGCGCCCTGCCACTGACCTACCCTGATCAGGTCCCGGATCCGCTCGCAGGATCCGCCAAGGAGACGAATCGATGGATCGCGATCCCGTACAGTTCGAAGGTTGGTCAGGCGTCGCGCAGCAGCAGGCCGCGTCGCTCGAACACGCCAGCCGCTCGCAGATGGCCGCCACGTTCATGAACCAGGTGTTCGGCTGGATGGCCGGCGGCCTCGCCGTCTCCGGCGGCGTCGCGTGGTGGGTCACCGGCTCGCAGGGCGCGCTGCAAGCCGTCGCCGGCCTGTTCATGCCGCTCATCATCGCGGAGTTCCTGCTCGTCCTCGGGTTGTCCGCCGCGCTGCACAAGATGTCGGCCGCCGTCGCCGCGGGCGGCTTCCTGGTCTACTCCGCGCTGAACGGCCTGACGCTCGGCCTCATCCTCTCGATGTACACGGGCGCCTCGGTCGCCAACGTCTTCTTCATCACCGCCGGCACCTTCACGGCCATGGCCACGATCGGCGCCGTCACCAAGAAGGACCTGAGCAGCATCGGCTCGTTCCTGATGATGGGCGTCATCGCCATCGTCATCGCCTCGGTCGTGAACATCTTCCTGCACTCGAGCGCCCTGAACTGGGCCGTCAGCGTGCTGGGCGCGCTCATCTTCACGGTGCTCACCGCCGTGGATTCGCAGCGTTTCCGCAAGATGGGCTACATGGGCTTCTCGAATGAGCGCGAGGCCGGCCAGTTCGCCATCCGCGGCGCCCTGAACCTCTACCTCGACTTCATCAACATGTTCCTGTTCTTGCTGCGCCTGTTCGGCTCGCGCCGCTAGAACACCAAACCGCTAACGACCAGCCTCACACATCACCTTCTGCAATGCCATGAGGTTGGCGACGGCGGCCGCCCGCCTGGTGTCGAGCGTGTTCTTGCGCTCGCCCTTGTACCTCGCCCGATGGCCCTGAATCCGCG
>CAIXAA010000933.1 GCA_903917305.1 uncultured Myxococcales bacterium
AACGCCGCCGCAAAAGCCAGGCGCAGCACGAGCGCGATGCCGAACATCAGTGCGAGGTTTCGCGCAGGCGGCGGTGCGGCAAGGCTCATGGTCGCGGAGTGTAGCCGGCCGGTCCATGCACGCAAGGCATCGTCACGGGCCGCGTGTTGCCGCCCTGACGAATCGTATCTGGGCGGCAATCCACAAGGTCTGGCGCACGCTGCCCGCTGTGCGGCGGATGCTGCGCTTGAATGGTTGACCTTCGCCGCGTCATCGGCAACGGTTCGCACCGCGCAGCCGAACCATCCAGGACCGCCCCTTGCTCTTCAACTCCTTCCAGTTCGCTCTCTTCTTCGTGCCGGTCCTGGTGCTGTACTGCCTTGCCGACCACAAGTGGCAGAATCGCCTGCTGCTCGTCGCCGGCTACGTGTTCTACGGCGCGTGGGACTGGCGCTTCCTCGGCCTGCTGATGCTCTCGACCTGCCTCGACTTCGGCATCGGCCGGCAGATCGGCCAGGCCGAAGGCAGCAAGCGCCGCGCGTGGATCCTGGCCAGCATCGGCGTCAACCTCAGCATCCTGGGTTTCTTCAAGTACTTCAACTTCTTCGCGCAGGGCTTCGCGGATCTCGCGGCCCTGTTCGGGCTGCACGTCTCGCCCTTCGCGCTCCACGTCGTGCTGCCCGTCGGCATCTCGTTCTACACATTCCAGGCCCTGAGCTACACGATCAACGTCTACCGCCGGCGCATGCCGCCCGCGTCCAGCCTGCTGGACTTCGCGCTCTACGTCTCCTTCTTCCCGCAGCTCGTCGCCGGCCCCATCGAGAAGTCGCACAACCTCCTGCCGCAAATGCAGAATCCGCGGACGGTCACCATCGAAGGCGTCTACGAGGGCAGCTACCTCGTGTTCTGGGGCTTGTGCAAGAAGGTGTTTGTTGCCGACAACATCGCCGTCATCGTCGACGCGATCTTCCGCGGCAAGGGCAGCCACACCGGCTTTGAGTACCTCATCGGCGCCTACGCCTTCACCTGGCAGATCTACACGGATTTCTCGGGCTACTCGGACATCGCCAAGGGCCTGGCGCGCATGATGGGCTTCACCCTCATGGTCAACTTCGACACGCCGTTCTTTGCCCGCAACCTCATCGACTTCTGGCACCGCTGGCACATCTCGCTGTCGACCTGGTTCCGCGACTACGTCTTCATTCCGCTCGGAGGCAGCCGCGTCAGCCGCTCGCGCCGCGCCTTGAACCTGATGATCGTCTTTCTGGTCAGCGGCCTCTGGCACGGCGCGGCCTCCAAGTTCGTCCTCTGGGGCGGCGTGCACGGCCTGGCCCAGGTGGCGCTCAGCCTCCATGGCAACCTTATCGACCGCGCGCTGTCCTGGATTCCCCAATCCCTGCGCCGAACGGTCGGCATCGTCCTGACCTTCCACTTCGTCGCCTTCGCCTTCGTGCTCTGGCAGACCGACGGCCTGCTGCAGTGGCTCGGCGTGATGCGCAGCATCTTCGCGGACTTTCGCTTCACGGGCGCCGCCGCTGGACAGCTCGGCAAGCTCGCCGCCTTCGTGGCGCTGCCGTTCGGCTACGAGCTCCTGCAGCAGCGCGGCCGGGACATCTGGATGCCGCTGCGCTGGTCCGTGCCGCGGCGCGCGCTGCTCTACGCCATTTTGCTGTTCTGTCTCGTGCGCTTTGGTGCGTTCGAGGGCGAGCAGTTCATCTACTTCCAGTTCTGACGGAGGGTGCCCGTGCGCAGCAAGCTCCCTCTCGCCGTCCTCCTCGCCGTCGCTGCCTGGGCGCTGCTGGCGCTGGGCGCCTACGTCGGCGTGCGGCTGCAGTCGGACACCAGCAAGAAAACGCTCGTGTTTGTCGGGGATTCCTTCACGGGGAACTACCGCTTCGCCAAGCCGCAGCGCCTGCAGGACCTTGCCGAGACCGCCCTTGCGCCGACGTGGCAGGTCTTCAACTACGGCCGGCCGGGCGCCTTTGCCCTCGACATCCTCCTGCAACTGCAAGAAGCGCAACGGTTTTCCGGTCGCGTGGACGCGGTCGTGCTGCCCCTCTTCGTCAGCAAGTTCCTGGTGACCGGACCGTACGCGCGGCTGGATGAGCGCGGCGACAACCTGCGCTGGCTGCGGCTGGATTCGACGGCGTGCGACGTCGTGGCGACGTTCGGCACCGAGCTGTGGAAGAAGCTGGTCATCCACAAGGCCGGGCTTCTGTTCGCCGTCTATGATCTCCTGCAGTACGCCTACATCGAGGCCGTGCAGAGCCCGCAGGAGCGCGACCACATGCGCACGAACCCGCCGGAGCGGCGCGTGGCCATCGAGGCCCACGTCATCGGCCATGCGCGCACGTGGGACACGGCGACGCTGGCCCCCGCGACCTTCCTCGACAGTCCGGCGGCGCGCGACTTCCGGCTGTTCGTGGCGTATGCCAAGACGGAGCACATCCCGCTGCTGATTGCGTTGATTCCCAACGGGGATCCGGAGGAGATCGCGCTGCAGTTCTCGCCGCGCGCCAAGGCCAACCTCGACATGGCACGCGTGCAGATGCTGGACTGGTGCCAGCAGCAGGGCGTGGCGGCGGTAGACCTGACCGATCGGTTAGGTGGCCACGTCTACGACGACTTCACCCACCTCAAGGATGTGCGCGGCAACCGCGTCATCGTCGACGCCGTGCAGCGCTGGGTGGCTGGCGGTACGCAGCTGGTGCGGCAGCTTGCTGCTGCGCCGCAGGCTTCCTGGGCTGTGAAGCGCAC
Source organism: uncultured Myxococcales bacterium (assembly GCA_903917305.1). Taxonomy (GTDB): domain Bacteria; phylum Myxococcota_A; class UBA9042; order UBA9042; family UBA9042; genus CAIXAA01. The sequence goes on from CAIXAA010000933.1 coordinate 2,737, forward strand.
AAACTGACCGATTGGTCTACTTGTCGTCCGCAATCACGGCGCCCAGGCCGTCCAGCCGCACCAGCGTCATCGGCTCCTGGACGCTGGCCGGGTCGAACGGCTTGCCCTGCTCCTGCGCCTCGTGTGCCAGAACTTTGCGGGTTTGTTCCAGATCCAGCGGCATCTTGCGCACCTGGCCCTCGGCGACCGCGTGCTTGCCGATGGCGGACACGGGGAAGGTCATCAGGCCGTCGGTCACCTTGAACTTGAGGGTCTGCCCGGCCTTGTCGGACTTGAGGGCGAACCAGCAGCCGCGCATCCGGCAGACGTCCTCGACTTCCCCTTCGACGCGGACGCGCTGGCCCACCCACTTGTCGGGATTCGCCATGAGTTCGCTGACTTGAATCGACGCGGGCAAGGTCACGCCGGCGCCGTACCTGGTGCCGGCCAGCGCGACCTCCGGGCCGTGCTTCGCCGCAACCTTGGGGTCGATGGCCGTCGCGCAGGCGGGATTCTCCTCGTGGTTGCAGGCGAGCGGCCGATCCGTGCCGGGAGGCGCCGTCAGCGCGGCCGGAGCCGACGACCTGGCCGCGACCGGGGCGGCAACCGCGACCGCTGCCGGGGCCGCCGCGCCCGATTTCGCCACGGCGGGCCTGGCCGCTGGCGTGGCCTGTTCGCAGGCAGGCAACGCGAGGAGGAGAGAAGCGATCGGTAGGATTGCAAAGCGCATGATCAACTCCGCATATGCCGCTGTTGTCGACCGGAAGGGACACGCGGGGGCAAGAGGGTAGCATGAGACGCGAAAGGCGGACAGCTTCCCCGGAGCGGGGACCGGAACCAGATCCCAAACCGGCGCGGCCTCGGCACCCGACCCATGACGTGCTAGCATCTCGCCCCCGAGGGCCACTCCTCTCCGGCCCGCACGAGGCCGTCATGCCCGAATTCCACTACCAGGACCTGTTGCCGCTCGGCGCAGACACAACGCAATACCGCCTGCTGACGAAGGATTTCGTCACGACCGCAAG
>CAIXAA010000934.1 GCA_903917305.1 uncultured Myxococcales bacterium
CGAGGAAAGCCCGGCGCGCAACGCCATCGTGACCCTGCTGACCGACGACGCACGTCTGGTGCTGCTCGATCACGGCAGCCACGACTCGCCGCCGGAGCGTCCCGTGCAGTTGCTGCCAGGGCAGCGCCTGACGAAGGTCTCGACGCTGCAAATCCAGCGGCGCAAGGGACTTGTGGACGAGAACAGCCGCGACGGCTCCGGCTCGCCCATGTGCGTGCTGGCCCGCGTGCGCGACGAGCGCGAGGAAGTCCTCGCCGCCGGCGCGACCTTCGAAGTGCAGGTGGCCGGACTGGCCAAGCGCTCGACTCCGCGCATCTTCGTCTGATCCTGCCCAGCGATTCGCTGCGGATGCCGATTCCTTACGGATTCTGACAACGTGCGGCGCGAAGCTCGGCCTTGCCCTTGGCGGCCGTGAACCAGCCGAACGTCTCGCCGCGCGCGTCGGGCTGCAAGATCGCGACGCAAGCAGCTGGATCTGCGACCTTTGCCCGGCCGCTTGGCGCCGGCGCAGCCACGTTGCGCGCCGCCTCCTCGGAGACGGCAAGGCCGGCTACGTCGGCGCGTACCGCATCCGCGGCCGCCAGCAGCGCGCAGCCCGCGACCATCGGCACGCGCGACACGACAGGCACTTCCGTCACCTTGGCCTTCATCGCGGCGCCCGTTGCTTTACCTGCCGCATCGCGCACTTGCGCGACCAGGGCCATGCGCTTGCCGCCGGCCGATCGGTACAGCGTCGCCTCCATCCCCGCGCCGGAAGTCGGCCGCAGCTCGACCGCCTCCGCCGGAGGTCCGGCGAGCTGTAGCTGGCCCAGGATCTCCCCGCTGCCGTAGTCGAGCACCGTCCACTCCACGCCGCCCTTGGGAAACTGCTTGTCCGGCGCCATCTTCTCCGCCAGCGCGAGCACCTCGCCGGCCCGCGCCACGGCGTTCAGCCCCGTCTCGGACTCGAACACCAGCTCGATGCGGCTCGCCTTGGCATCGATCGCGCCGATGCCGCCCGCATACACGAGCAAGGGCAGGGCCCCGCCGAGAACCTGACCCACTTCACCAAGCGGCGCGCCTGGTTTCGGCTCGATCGGCGGCAAGGACGCCTGACCCACGCGTGCGCCCGTCGCGCCGTTGCGAATGTCCACGGTGTGCCGGTCGAACGTCTTGCCTTGCAAAGTCGTGCGACAAATCCGCGGCACGAGGAGCAGATCTCCGGATCTGGCCGGAGCGCCGTGCACGCAGCCGGGCGTCGTCGTCATCGCGGGCGTCGCGGCGGCCACGCAACTCCAGGCAAGCGCCGCATGCGCGTGCCCGAGGAACAGCGCGCCAACTGCGCATGGAAGGAGGGCAAAACGGCGAAAGGACATGGCCTGGACCTCCCCGCGATCCGCGGTTGGACTGCGATCTTGCACCACGCGGCGGTCTGGGCCAAGCTGCCCGGCGCCGCAGGGCCGCGGCATTGCGCAGGGATGTTGAACTTCCTCCAGATCTTCCAGTTTCCCGCGCCTTCCCCGGAGGGACGCTTGCCGGCGCGCGCCTGGGTCATCGCCATCGCGGTCGTCGTCCTCCAAGCCAGCGCCGTGGCCTGGGGCCTCGCGGTGCTGCGCTGAGGCGGGGGGCTCGCACATGAAGGTGTCCCTCGACGAAATCCACGCCCGCGCCGGCCTTGTCGCCAGTGAATCCAGCCTCTTCGGTCTTGGCGCCGGCACGCTGACGGGCGCGACGCTCGCCGCCTTGCTCTTGGGCCACGCCGCCGCGCCGATCTTGCGCCCCGGTCTCGCCGCCGGCGCCGGCTTGTGCAGCTGCGGCGTCGTGCTCGCATGGCTCGGCCGCTCCTTCGACGTCGGCGGCACGGCGCGCCGCCCCGAAGGCCTCCCCCGCATCTGGTGGCCCATGATGGTGCTCGGCGCCGTGCTGGCCATCTCCGGCTGGGTCACGCTCGCGCTCGTCGTGCAGCACGAGCCTTCCGCGACCACCGCTGTCGATCCCGTCTGGCCATGGGGCAAAAGCGCTGCCATCGCGACCGTGGGCAGCTTGCTCTGCACGGTTCCGCTCCTGGCCACGCTCGGGTTGCGCGGGCTGTTGGCCGTGGACGCCGGCGCGCCGATGCCGCTTGCCCAGCTCTTCCAAGCCGCCAGCCACAACCTCTTGGGCGGCCTGGGCCTTTTGATGGTCATGGGCTACGCGTCCGAGGCCATGGGCGTCGAGCTCAAGTTCGCCCTGGGCGCCGCCATCTGCACGACCGCCGCGCACGCGATCCTCTGGTCGTCGTGGCTGCTGCGCGGATCCCGGCGCGCGATTGCCCGCCTGCGTGCCCAAGGCATTCGCGTTCCGATGCTGGATCGCGGGCATTCGCTGGCGTCCGCCGCCGTCGTGCTCGGGCTGCTGGCGCCGGGGCTGACGGTGCTGGCGGGTCTCGTCACGGGGCGCGACACCGGTCTGACGGTCGCTTGCGCCGTCCTGGCCGTGTCGAACCACACGATGCGCTATGGCCTTGTGCTGCTGCCGCTCGGGCACGTCGTCAAAGGGCCGCCATCGCCGGCAAACGAAGCGTAACCTCAGCGCCTTCCCCTTGCGACAGCAGCGTGCCGCCGTGCAGCTCCGCGAGCCGCCGGGCGACCGTGAACGTCAGCCGGCGCGCCGTCGCCGCCCCGGGATCGTCGTCGTCCAGGCCCAGCGCCGGCCCGACGCGCTGCACCGCGACCTCCAACCCATCCACCCAGCGCCGCGCCTCGACCCGCAGCGTGCTGCCCGGCGCCGCATCGCACAGGCCTTGCGCCAACACGCTGTGCAGCACCTGCCGGACCCGCGTCGGGTCGATCTGCACCAGCGGCAGGTCGCGCGGCACCGCCATTTCCATCGTGATCTTGCGGGAGCGCGCCGCCTCGCGCAGCACGCCGCCGACCGCGTCCAGCAGCAGCGCCACGTTGATGGGGGAGCGCGCGAGGCGCAGCCGCCCCGTCTCCAAGTGCGTCAGATCCAGCAGCGCGTTCACCAGGCCCAACTGCGCCCGCGCGCCTTCCAGGATGCGCCGCACGCAGTCGCGCTGGCGGTTGCCCAGGGGCCCGAACAGCTCGCCGCTCAGCAGCTCGGCAAAGCCGACGATCGCGCCGAGCGGCTCACGCAGCGCATCGGACAGCTCCGCCAGCAAGTCCGGACACAGCCGCAGCCCGTCGGCCAGGCGCAGGCGCTCGACCTCGGCCGCGTGCTGGTCGATCACCGCCAGCAGGCCCTGGCGCATCTCCTCCGCCTCGCGCGCCGCGCGCGCCTCCGCCAGCTCGAGCTCGTGGACGTGGCGCGCCTCCACCCGCTGCATCGCCGCATCCTCGGCCGCCTTGCGCCGCAAATGCGCGCGCAGCCGGTGCTTGAGCACCTGGAACCCATCGGACTTGATGATGAAGTCGTCAGCCCCCGCCTCCAGCCCGCGCACTTCGTCCTCGTGGCTGTCCGACCCGCTGAGCAGCAGGCAGGGCAGGCGCCCATACATCGGATTGTCGCGCAGCCGCTGCACCAGCCGCGGTCCGTCCATGCCCGTCAGCCCGAAATCGACGATCAGCGCGTGCACTTCGCGGCGGCCCAGCACCCGCAGGCACTCCTGGGCGTTCGCCGCGACCAGGACGCTGTAGCCGGCCAGCTCCAGGACAGTGCGAACTGCTTGACGAAACATGGGGTTGGCATCCACGACCAGGACGCTGGCCAGCGCCTGGGCACGCGGCGCCGGCGTCAACGCGCGGAACTGCGTGGGCAGGGGGCCAAAAGCGGGGGCCTGGACGAGCGCGTGCTGGGTCATGGATTCCTCCTGGCATCCCGCCTGCAAGGGCCCGCGCGCCGTGCGCAGCCCGAGCAAACGGCGCGTGCCGCGTGCTGTGTGTCGTAGATTCCGGATCGGTGAGGTGGCTGTAGTCCTCGCAAGGTGGCAGTGTCAAGCGCCGTGGTGCGATGGATTCGGACTCGCGCCATGTCGTTGAATCACCCGGAAAATACCCCAGCCCAGGTAGGCACTGCACAGGTTGACGCATTGCGTCATCGCGTGCGTCAGGCCGTAGCTCCAGGAAAGCAGGCCAAGAACGGGTGATGCAGCGGATGCATGGAGATCACGGCGGCGAGGCCTTGACACCTCCCGGCCGCCTCCTACCTTGACCTCGCCGCTGCCCCAGGGTGGTGGTGCCCAATCCAAGCCAACGAGAGAGGACCAATGGGAATCAAGCCACTTTTCGATCGCATCGTCGTGGAGCGCACCGAGGGCGAAGCTGTTTCGGCCGGCGGCATCCTGCTGCCCGACGCCGCCCAGGAGAAGCGCCAGGAGGGCACGGTCATCGCGGTCGGCGGCGGCCGGGCGCTGGAAGAAGGCGGCCTTGCGCCGCTGGAACTCAAAGGCGGCGAGCGCGTCCTGTTCAGCAAGTACGCCGGCAGCGAGGTCAAGCTGGACGGCAAGACCTACCTCGTCATGCGCGAAGACGAAGTGCTGGCCGTCCTCGACTAGCCGCGGCACGGCTGCGTCAACATCACCCGATACATTCGAAATCTTGCACAACAGTGCATCATCAGGAGAGATTCAATGGCAGCGAAGGACATCATCTACGGCTCGGAGGCCAAGGACAAGATCCTGGCCGGCGTCAACCAGTTGGCCAATGCGGTCAAGGTCACGCTCGGTCCCAAGGGCCGCAACGTCGTGATCGAGAAGAGCTTCGGCGCGCCGACCGTCACCAAGGACGGCGTCACGGTGGCCAAGGAGATTGAGCTCGCCGACAAGTTCATGAACATGGGCGCGCAGATGGTGCGCGAAGTCGCATCCAAGACCTCCGATGTTGCGGGCGATGGTACGACGACGGCGACGGTTTTGGCGCAGGCGCTGTACCGCGAGGGCCGCAAGCTCATCGAAGCCGGCGCGAACCCGATGGATCTCAAGCGCGGCATCGACCAGGCGGTCGCGGTCATCGTCGAGGATCTCGGCAAGCTGAGCCGCCCGGTGTCGAACAAGCAGGAAATCGCCCAGGTGGCGACGATCTCGGCCAACGGCGACGCGACCATCGGCGACATCATCGCCGAGGCGATGGACAAGGTCGGCAAGGAAG
>CAIXAA010000935.1 GCA_903917305.1 uncultured Myxococcales bacterium
AAACAACAAGCAGAGGTTGTGAAATCGAAGATTTCACAACCTCTGAGCGGAGGCGCGTACGATGCCACAGCTTGCCAGCGAGGGCCACCGAGGGCGAAGCGGCGGCTAGGGCTGGAGAAAGGACAGGTCGATCGGGGGCTTGAGCAGCATCCGGTGCACGGCGACGACCGCGGCGGCCGGCACGACGCAGAGGGGGAGCACGCCGGCCACGCTCAGCCAGGCGACACCGGCGTCGGAAAGCAGCGAGGCGGGCAGCGCCCACGCCAGGAGTTGGGTCAGGGCCGTCGCGGAGCCCCACAGCCAATCCCGCCGCGGCTGGTTGCTCGAACGCCCCTGCAACACGCCGAGCACATAGGCGAAGCCCGTGAGAAACACCGGGTAGATCAACAGGTAGGTGGCATGCAGCGCCAACCACGCGCAGAGCGGCGCAAGGCCCGACGTGAGCACGCTGCCAGCCAGCGACCGCGGCCAGAAGGCCGTGCTGCCGCGCGAGGCGGCCTCAGGAGAACGGGAGTCAAAAGTGTGGACAGTCATGGAGTTCCGGATCGCCCCGGGATGGGGCCTTGATCATGGGACGCGCGAGATGGTGCAAAGCTTCACGGGACGCGGGGGCGCGGGCAGGCCGCTCAGGCCATTCTACGAACGCCTGCCGTGCCTGCCGAATTTTTTTGAGATCTTGCTCAGGGGGGCCCGGCTGCGCGCGGAACAGTCAGAAGACTGGCGAGGTGGCTGTTCCTTCGCTATGCTGCCGCCGCTGCCCTTTCTTCTGCAGGGCGCCACAGGTCTGAACATGCAGCCAGTCAAGCCGGTCGAGGTCGAGGTCATCGGCATCCATCCGCGGTTCTCCAGGCTCCTCGTCGTGCAGGTCAAGCTCGATGCGCCGCCCAACACCCGGTGGCGTCAGCTGTTTCTTGCGGCCGGTCTGGCCTCCGAGGGCAGCGTGGAGCCGATGACGCTCGAAGGCAACGTCATCACCCTGACCATGCCGGATGCGGAGCTGGAGGCCGAGGTCGGCCGCATCGAGCAGCGCATTCGCCTTGTGAACGCGCGCATCTCGCTGGAACACCGCCTGGATTCGTCGAGCCACCCGGAGCCGACCATGCGCATGTCGCAAGCCGTGCGCCTGGATGCGTTCTCGCCGGAAGTGCGGGCGCGCATGGAGGAGGCGCGGATGGCGGCGACGCGGCTGTCCGGCTGCTTTCTCTCGGCGCAGTGGGAGCCGGTCGCGGTTCCCGCGGAACTCCTTGGCGGCAACGTGGAATCGGCCAACTGACGCACATGCAGCCGTGCCACGCGGATCGGATGCACATTCCGCGGCTGCGGCCGTTGGCGGATGATGACGCCGCGGCCGACCTGGCGCGAGAGCAGAGCCGGCGCGCGCGCGGGATGCTGACCGGCGTCACGGACGCGCATACCCACCTGTTTCCAGACGCTTTCTACGCCGCGCTGTGGCGCTGGTTCGACGTCAACGCCTGGCAGATCGCCTTTCGCGGCACGGCGCAGCAGGTGCTGGCGGAGCTGGATCGCATCGGGACCAGCCACGCGGTCGCGCTGGTGTTCGGGCACAAGCCTGGAACGGCGCGGCACTTGAACCAGTTCCTCGGCGATCTCTGCCCCAGCGCCCCGCAGGTCGTGGGCGTGGGCACGGTGCTGCCCGGGGAGCCCGATGCGCCTGAGATCGTGAAGGAAGCCATCGGTCGCCATGGCCTGCGCGGCATCAAGATCCACTGCCACGTCCAGAAGATGGCGATCGACGACCCGCGTGTGATGCAAGTGCTCGAGATCTGTCAGGACATGGGCGTTCCAGCGGTCGTGCACGCGGGCCGCGAACCGGCGAGTTCGGCGTACGGCGTGGACACGCGGGTGCTGTGCAGCGCGGAGCGGACGGCGTCGGTGCTGCAGCGCCTGCCCCAGCTGCGCCTGGTGGTGCCGCATGTCGGTGCCGACGAGTATCCACAGTACTTCAAGCTGCTTGCCGAGCACGAGCACCTGTACCTGGACACGTCGATGGCCTGCGCGGAGTACTTCGAGGTGCAGCCCGACTGGGCCGAGATCGAGCGCTGGTCGCACCGCATCCTGTACGGAACCGATTTCCCCATCGTGCCTTACGAGGCGGATCGCGAGCTGCGGCTGCTGGCGCGGCGCATCCAGGCCGATGCCGCGTTCGAGCGCATCGTGCGCGGAACGGCTCAGGCGCTATGGAACATCGTGTAGCGGCAGGCAAATCGGCTGCCGGCGGCGCGTCGTCGACGTCGGCGCCACCGCCGTGAACTCCCCGGCTTCCTCGCGCGCCGGCGTCTCCTCGGGCAGCAGGTCCACCGGCCACTGGCAGCCTTCTGGCGGGCACAGGAAGCGGATATGCGTGTGGTTGTCATGACCTGCAGCATTCGTGAACACCGCGCGTCCCTTGCCGCGCGGGGCATGGAACCAGCGCGCCAGCTTCTCGGGCGCGGTGCCCTCGCGCACGGCCTCGCGGTACAGCCAGCCTTGGATGCGCGGGTCCAGCAGGATGCGATCGACGCGCCCCGTCTCCAATAGCGCCTGCAAGAACAGCCACTCGCGCCTGGCGTCGAAGTTCGCGGGCGTCGCCACGTGCAGGTGCGTCAACGCGCCCAGGCCCTTGTGGTAGAGGCCGGCGTCCACCTCCAAGCCGCTGCGGTGCTCGCGGTGCGGGGCGAGGCAGCCGCCGCGTTCGATGGAGAGGTCCTCGAACACGATCCGCTGTTGACCCGGGAACTTGGACTGCACGCGGTGGGCCGCGGCGCGCAGCAGCGAGACGACCGACTTCTGGCCCCACGCGCGCGCCGGGTTGACGACGACGTAATCGGCGGTGCTGGGGCCCATCGATTCGCCGCCGACGAGGCGTTCCCCGACGTTGCCGCGGGCCGTGACGTAGCGGCGCTTGTGGACCAGGGCGCTGCCGCGCGTCAGGCCGTTGAGCGCGCAGAACGTCGCTTCGGAGATGCGGTTGCGCCGCGCGAAGCTGGCCGTGTTGTCGCGAAAGTGGGCGACGGACTGGCGCGTGCCGCACACGCCGTCGGGCGTGGCGCGGCTGCGGCTGGCGTGCGTGCCGCGCTTGCCATGGTGAGGCGCGTGGCGTTGTGCGCGGCGGTGCCCGTGGCCGCCGGCGTACGCGGACGGCATCCAGAGCCACGCGCCGAGACAGACGCAAAGCCCGAAGATGATGCAGTGTTTGCGGCTTCTCGAGGGCAGGACGATGGTCGGGCTCCTGGCAAGGCGGGGCGGGCAGGCTACGACGCCGCGCCGGGTGCGGCAACCGGTTCCTTTGACGCGCCAGCCAGCCTCCGCTACCTTGCGCGCCTTCGCGGACCCTGCCCCCGCGCACGAAAGGCCCCGTCATGATGCACGACCTCATTGCCTGGTGGTTCAACCACGTCGCCGACTGGAGCTACCTGGGCGTCTTCCTGCTCATGGCCATGGAATCCACCATCGTTCCGCTCCCTAGCGAAGTCATCATCCCGCCCGCCGCGTACTTCATCAGCAAAGGCCAGATGAGCTTTGCTGGCATCGTCCTCGCGGGCACCGCCGGCTCCTTCGTGGGCGCAATGATCATGTACGCCGCGTCGCGCTGGCTCGGCCGGCCGATCGTCGTGCGCTTTGGCCGATTCGTGCTCATCACCCCGGAAAAGCTGGAGAAAGCCGAGCGCTTCCTGGCCCGCTATGAGACCGGCGGCGTCTTCTTCGCTCGCCTCTTGCCGGTCATCCGCCACCTCATCGGCATCCCCGCCGGCCTGGTGCGCATGAAGGTCGGGCCGTATGCCGCGATGACGATTCTGGGATCCGCGACGTGGTGCGCCGTGCTGACCTGGTTCGGCCAGGAGATCCTTGGCGCCGCCCCGGACTTGATCAACAAGCCCGAAGCGATGTTGGACGCGCTCAAGTCGAAGTCGCACCTGGTGGCGATCGCCGTGTTCGGGCTGCTGATTGCCTACATCCTGGTCGTGCGCATGACGCGCAAGGACGAGCCGGCAAAGGCGTAGTCAGGCAACGGCCTCCGGCTGCAGCGCCATGCGGTTGGGCAGCGCCGCCGTCAGCAGGAACTGGCCCGGTTGCCGCTCCCCATCTGCCGCACCCGCCGGCGGCCAACGCTTCAGCACGAACGCCGCGCGGCCCGGCGCAAAGCGCGAAGAGAACTGCCAATTCGGGCCTCCCGCCACCAGGTCGCGCAGACGCGCCATCACCGTGACTTGGGGCAGACCGCTCAGCAGTGCCAGCACTTGCGCCAGGTGCTGGTCGTCCTGCCCCTTCGCACCTGCGGCCTGCAAGGCCTCGCGCATCGCCTCGTTGGTGAATTCAACGTCGCCCCAGACACTTGCGGCCAGCACGCACATCGGCGCGGCGTCCAGCAGCGCGACCAGCCACGCTTGCCCGTCGGCCATCGTCTGCACGGAGCGCGCCAGCGTCTGCAGGTGCGGCCGGTCCGGCTCGGCGAGCAACAGGCGTTCCAGCAGCGTGCGCGGCCCGAGCCCCCGCGGCGACGCCTCCAGCGCCAGCGCCAGTTGCCCCGCCAGTTGCTGCACGACGTCGGCCTGGATGCGCGACAAGGCCTGCTCCGCCGGGAAGTTGATGACCCACAGCCCGAGAGGCCGCGCCACCGTGCCCAGCGGCACCAGCAGCGAGCGAATCGCCGGGCCGGTCACCAGGAAGTCGTCGCGCCAGGTGGGCGTCATCGTGGCGAACGCCTCCTGGTAGGGCATCCGGCGCGCGTCGCGGCGCACCTCGAGGATCATGGACTCGGTGGAGCCAAAGAAGGCCTTGAATTGCAAGTGCCAATGGCCGGAAGGCAGCTCCGCCAGGAGGCTGCTGGAGCACTCGACGTAGTCGCGGCACAGCTCCGCGAAGCGGCCGGCGAGGAGCATGTCGCGGTCGACACGGTGCCTCTGCCCGGCGATGGCGCGCGAACGGCGGCGCAGTTGGCTGCGGATGCTGCGCAGGTCATCGGCCGTGCGTTGGCTGTCGACCAGGCCGCTGGCCACCGCGGTGGCGAGCAACATGAGGAAGGCATTGCCGGCGCCCCAGCCGACATGGGCTTCGGTGCGCAGCAGGTAGTCGACGCCGAGCATGATCGTGCCGGACAGCAGCACCGTCGAAAGAAGCACGAGGCCGTTCAAGTGGATCTCGATCAGCACCAGCACCAGCGCCGTGAGCGCGAGCAGAATCCAGCGCAGCCAGGGGCCGATGTCCATCACGCCCGCGGTCGGCCCTGAGGCGCCGTAGACTTCCTGCGCGAGCCACGCGTCGAGGGCGCGGCCCAGCCCGTAGCCATCGGCGACGGCCACGAAGACCAGCAGACCGATGCACGCGCCAAGCACGCGCAAAGCCTGGCGTCGCAGAAGCGGCAAGTCGGGCTGCGCGTGAGGGGGCATGTCCGCCTCCAGGCTCTTGGGTTGCACACCTCGCGATCTCGCGATCAGCGTAGTGCAATCGGCCGGGTGCGGACAAATCGGGGACGGCTATCCGTGCTTGTCGGCGTGGGCTTCGTCCAAAAGCGTCGTGAGCCAGGCTTCCAGCGCATCGACGGACCAGCCCGTGCCGCGGTGCATGCCGCGCAGCGTTCCCTTGGCGTCGATCACGAACAGCGTCGGCACGCTCTCGATGTCCAGGGCGGTCATCGCATCCGGTCCGACCCACGCAATCGGCGGCGCGCCGGGCAGTCCTTCCTGGGCGAACTCCTCGATGGCCATCTCGTCGCGGTCGATCGAGGCTTCGACGACCTCCAGGCCACGCGAAGCCAGCCGCGCGTGCAGCTCCGCGACCAGCGGCGAGGTCTGCTTGCACGGCCCGCACCAGGTCGCCCACACATACAGCAGCAGCACCTTGCCCTTGAGCGTCGCCGGCGGCGCGCCGTGCGGATGGAACCAGCGCTGCACGTCGAGCACCGGCATGCCTTGGCCGACACGCGGATCCTTGACCCAATCCGCGACGTTCGGCGCCGTCGAAGCCGGCCGCTTCTGCAGCGTCAGCACGACCGGATGCCGCGCGTCGTCGGCCGCCGGGTCCAGCGCGCGGCCGAGATCCGTCGGTCCCAAGTCCGCTTCGAGAAAGGCATCGCGCCCGCCGCCGGGCAGCGAGGGCTGCAGCGCCATCACCTTGTAGCGCCCCGTCGGCAGCGGCAGCTCGAAGCGGCCTTCGCGATCCGTGACGACCGTGCGCGAGTCCTGCTGCGCGTTCTGCGCGTCCGCAAGCTTGAGCGTGATGCGCCGGCCGGCCAGCGGCACGCCGTCCAGCGTGGCCTGCAGGTGGGAGCGCTCCGTGCCGGACCAGCGCGACGTCTGCTTGGACGGCGCCGCGCGCGGCTTCATCAGCGACGGGTAGGGCGGCGCAGTCGTGAGCCAGGTCGCGGCGTTGGCCACGTGCAGCGGCAAGCTCGACGTCGCCACGAACAGATCAGCAGTTCCCGGCAGCACCTTGAGTTCCAGTTTCAGATCCGCGACCTGCACCACCGCGCCGCCCGCGGGATCCACCGTCACGAGGCCTTGCGCCACCGGCTGGGTCGCAGCGCTCAACGGCTGGTTCGGCGCGGCCACCGTCCACTGGTACGTCAGCGGTTCGCCGACCTGGACCTTGCCCTGGAAATGCACGCCGATGGCGTGGCGCTGCCCGGTCGCGAGCAGGGACAGGCCATCCTGCACACGCAGAACTTCGCGTGCCGTCTGGGGAAACAGGCGGTCCATCGAAGCGCGCGCGACCGTGAAGCGCAGCAACGCCGGCACGCCCGGGCGCCGCACCTCGATCTGGCAGGACGTTCCAGGCTCGCCGCGGATGTGCTCCGCAAGTTCAGGGACTTTGATGCCTTCTGGGACCTGCCACGTGTCGACCGCGGTCAGCACGTCGCCCGCGAGCAGCCCCGCCTGCGCCGCCGGACTGCCAGGCAGCACCTGCGCGGCCATGATGCCGCCGGGCCGCGTCTCGAGCACGAGCCCGACGCCGCCTTGGTGCGTCTCGCTCTTGGCCGGCGCATTGCGGAACGGCCAGCGCGGATCGGGAGTCGCCGGCGCTGCTTGCGCGGCAAGGCTCCACCCCGCCAGCACGGGCAACAGGATCGAAACGGAAACAAGGAGGTGGCGGGGCAGGAAGGGCGTACTCATCGCGGCGAGGGTAGGGGGCGCAGGGCGCTGCCGTCAACAAGAGAAACAGGCTGCGATGTTTGACCGCAGCGCGCGGATCTACGCCAGTGGGCGCAGCGGCGTGCCGCCCTCGCTCGGGCGCGGCTCGTAGCGGATGTCCAGCGACGCGCGCGCCATCGTGGGCGAGACGTTCGACCAGGCGCAGTGCACCGCGAGCGCATCGAACAGCACGACGTCGCCCGACCGCACCGGTCCCGTGTGCCAGATCACCTCGGGCGCCACCGAAATCCCTGTCATGGCATCGACATGCGGCCAAAGGCCCTGGCGCTGCGACCCGGGCACGACGCCGAGCGGCCCCAGGTCCATCGGCGTGTCGGTCAGCGGCGCCCAGGCCGTCCAAAGCCGAGGTGTATCGGGCAGATAGAAAAGGTCCTGGTGTGGCAGCGTCGTCTGCTCCGGCGAGCCCGGGAACTTGAGCCAGCAGTAGTTGGCCGTCGCGAGCCACACGGGCTCGCCCACCACCCACTCGAGAATGGCAAGCAGATCAGGGTCTTGGGCAAGGTCCTGGAACGCCGGCAGCAGCCGCAGCTCGCGTTGCAGCGCCACGAAGCGCGGATCATCCCAGCCGCGCCCCGCCAGCTGGGCACCCGGCACGGCCGCAAAGTGCGGCGATCCTTCGGGATCCGGGTGCAACCAGCCGTGTTGCTCGCAGAAGGATCGGGCAAAGGCGCGCACCGCCGCGACGTGCCCTGCCGGCAGGAAGTCGCGCAGGTACAGGTAGCCCAGCTCCCTTGCGAGCTCAAGGAGGCGCGGCGGATCGCGGCGCCACGGCGTCGCGTCCACGAAAGGCGCAGTGGCAAAGGTCTCTGGACGCAGCAACATGGCGCACTCTCGCATTCGACCCGGCTGCGCGGGCCGGGTTGCAGGCTGCCCCCCGCTTCGCGTCCGGCCCAGCTTGGTGTAGGCTACACGACCATGAGCACCGAAACATCCTTTCCCAAGCAAGACATCAAGGTCTTGCTCCTCGAGAACATCCACACTTCGGCGCACGCGATCTTTGGCGGCGAAGGCTTCCAGGTCGAGGCCGTCTCCGGCGCGCTCAGCGAAGCCGAGCTGATGGTCAAGCTGCGTGATGTGCACCTGCTTGGCATTCGAAGCAAAACGCGGGTGACGGCGAAGTCGCTCAGCGAAGCCCGCCGCCTGCTGAGCATCGGCGCCTTCTGCATCGGCACCAACCAGATCGACCTGCACGCAGCGAACACCAAGGGAATTCCGGTGTTCAACGCGCCGTTCTCCAACACCCGCAGCGTCGCGGAGCTGATCCTGGGCGAGATCATCGTCCTGGCGCGCCGCCTCTTTGACCGCAGCCGCGAGGCGCACGAGGGCAAGTGGCGCAAGGCGGCGACCGGGGCCTTTGAAGTGCGCGGCAAGACGCTGGGCATCGTCGGCTACGGCCACATCGGCTCGCAAGTGGGCGTCCTGGCAGAAGGTTTGGGGATGCGCGTGCTGACGTACGACATCCGCTCCACGATGGCGATTGGCAACTCGCGGCCATGCGCGACGCTCGAGGAGCTGCTGGCGGACTCCGACTTCGTCACGCTGCACGTGCCCGAGACGCCGCAGACCAAAGGCATGATGGGCGCAGCGGAAATCGCGCAGATGAAGCCCGGCGCCTACCTGCTCAACGCGAGCCGCGGCACGGTCGTCGACATCGACGCTCTTGCGGAAGCCTTGAAAAGTCAGCGGCTTGCCGGTGCTGCCATCGATGTCTACCCGGAGGAGCCGGAGACCAACAGCGACGACTTCAAGACAGCGCTGCAAGGCCTGGCGAACGTGGTGCTGTCGCCGCATGTGGGCGGATCCACGAGCGAAGCCCAGGAAGCGATCGGCAAGGAGGTCGCGACGAGCCTGACGAAGTTCATCAACCAGGGCGCGACG
>CAIXAA010000936.1 GCA_903917305.1 uncultured Myxococcales bacterium
CGGACGGGCGATGTCAATGATTTTTGCTTTGTCCTTTAGGCGCTACACTTCAAAGATGAACGAGGGCGGCTTAGAGAAGCGGCAGCGCAATGACGAGGTGAAATTCACGCGCCACAGCAATGCCGGCTATCGGGCAGCTCGCCGGCCGTGCCCTCGCCGATCCAGGCGCGCCGACCGACCGTGCCGCCGCCGCCCGCCAATTCCGGCAAGCTGCTGCGCCGTGCAGTGCCGGCTCCGGCGCCCGCGCCAGCTCCGGCGCGTCCGCAGCCGCCGTCCGTGCTCCCGCTGCAGCCCGAACGCATGGCGCTGCTCATCGCGGAGCACCGCAACCGCCTGCAGACCCTTGATTTCATGGCACGCGGCCTGGAGATTGGCGCTGGGGTGCTGGGCATGCTGGCCATCATCGCGCTGGCGACGACCTTCGCGGCGGTGGTGTCCGGGCACAGTCCTGGCGTGCTGGTGACCACGACCGCCTGCATCGCGTGCGCCACGGGGCTGGCGACGAGCGGGCTGCTGGTCGCGCTCTCGGTCGGGCTGCGGCATCAGGCGCACACCGGCGCGCAGGTCGCCGCGCTGCTGGAGGCGCTGAGCGGACAGCACCGCTAGCCACCTGTTGTTTTGCAGCCAGCGGCCAAGAACTGCTTGAAGTGAATTCAAGCAGTTTCAGCCGCTGACAGTCCGCAGCCGCGGCCTGTCAGGAGTGTCGGAGAGCCTTCTCGGCTTTCTCCGACAAACTCCTCGCCGGCCGCGCTGCAACCTCTGGACGCCCCTCGCCGATTGACTTCGCAGGGCTTCGCTCCTACCATCTTGCGCCTCCGCGCGCCGCATTCGGGCGTCACGCGGCAAGTTTGCAGGCAGGCGCCCCTAGAGGCGCGAGGTCGAAAGCCATGACCACGCAACGCCCCCGCATCGCCATCAACGGTTTTGGCCGCATCGGCCGCGCTTTGGCGCGCATCGCCGCCCGCGACCCGAACTGCCCCTTCGATCTCGTCGCCGCCAACGATCTCGCGGATCCCGCGGCGCTCGCGTACCTGCTGCGCTACGACACCGTGCACGGCCGCTTCGAGCTGCCCGTGCAGCTGGACGGCGACGTGCTCGTGTGCGGCAACCAGCGCATCAAGCTGCTGGCCAATCCGGACCCGACGGCGCTGCCGTGGAAGGAGCTGGGCGTCGATCTCGTCATCGAGTCGACCGGCAAGTTCGTCAAGCGCGCCGGTGCCGCCAACCACCTGACGGCAGGCGCCAAGCGCGTGCTGATCTCGGCGCCGGGCGACTCCAAGGACGTGCCAGACGCGACCGTGGTGCACGGCATCAACGACAACGTCCTCAAGCCCGAGCACACCGTGATCTCGGCGGCTTCCTGCACGACGACCTGCCTTGCCCCGGTGGCCAAGACGCTCGACGACGCCTTCGGCATCGTGATGGGCGTGATGACCACCGTGCACGCCTTCACCGGCGATCAGGTCGTGGTCGATGTGCCGCACAAGAAGGACTGGCGCCGCGGCCGCACGGCTTCGCAGAACATCGTGCCGACCTCGACCGGCGCCGCCAAGGCGATCGGCCTCGTGGTCCCGGCGCTGACCGGCAAGCTGCACGGCATCGCGCTGCGCGTCCCGGTTCCGGACGTGTCGCTCTGCGACCTCGTGGTCACGACGCAGAAGTCGACGACGATTGCCGAAGTGAATGCCGCGCTCGTCGCTGCCGCCGCTGCCTTCGAGCCGGGCGTGCTGCGCATCGAGACCGACCAGATCGTCTCGAGCGACCTCATCGGCGACGGCACCGGCTCGATCGTCGACTCGCTGCTCACCCACGTCCAGGGCGGCAACCTCGTCAAGGTCGTGGCCTGGTACGACAACGAATGGGGCTACGCCAGCCGCCTCTACGCGCTGGCCAGCCACATCGTCACGCGCCTCTAGCCACTCGAATCGAGGTGTCTTTTTGGAAGCCGGTGCGCTGCTCAAGGATCTGAACATCCGCTCCGTGCGCGAACTGCATCTCGCGCAAAAGCGGGTGCTTGTCCGCGCCGATTTCAATGTCCCGCTCGACGCCGAAGGTGCCATCACCGACGACACGCGCATTCGTGCGACGCTGCCGACGCTGCAGCACATCCGCAAGGAGGAGGGACGGCTCATCGTCTGCTCCCACCTCGGTCGGCCCAAAGGCAAGAAGAACGCGAAGGATTCCCTGGAACCCGTCGCGCGCTTCCTGGCCGAGCACCTGGACTGCGAAGTCCTGCTGCCGGACGATTGCGTCGGCGATGCGGCGATCCACCTCGTGGCCAACCAGCGTCCCGGGCAGATCGTGCTGCTGGAGAACCTGCGCTTTCATCCGGGCGAGACCGAGAACAGCGAGGACTTTGCGCGCAAGTTGGCGGATTTGTGCGAAGTCTACGTCAACGACGCGTTCGGCGCCGTGCACCGCGCCCATGCCAGCGTCGTGGCGCTGCCCAAGCTGATGCCGGCGCGCGGTGCGGGCTTCCTGCTCGAGAAAGAGATCGAGGTGCTGACCAAGCTGATGCAAAGCCCGGAGCCGCCGTACCTGGCCGTGCTCGGTGGCGCGAAGGTCAGCGACAAGATTGACGTCGTCGAGAACCTGCTGCCGCAGGTCAATGCGCTGATGATCGGCGGCGCGATGGCGTACACCTTCCTGGCGGCGCAAGGCTTCGAGCTGGGCAAGTCCCTGGTGGAGCGCGACCACGTCATGCTGGCGCGCCACCTGCTGCAGCGCTGCGCCGAACGCAACATCCAGGTCTGGCTGCCGGTGGATCACGTGGTCGTGAGCGAAATTGCCGCGGATGCGCCGATGCGCGTCGTCAGCAACGGCGAGATCGGCGAGGACGACATCGCCGTCGACATCGGTCCGGAGACGGTGACGCTGTTCACGGACGTGCTCGCGGGCACGCACCCGGGCTCCAAGGCGCCGCGCACGATC
>CAIXAA010000937.1 GCA_903917305.1 uncultured Myxococcales bacterium
CGGCGCCAGCCTCGCTGCCACTCCCACGAGGGTCCCATGAAAGTGCTCGA
Organism: uncultured Myxococcales bacterium; assembly: GCA_903917305.1. Taxonomy (GTDB): domain Bacteria; phylum Myxococcota_A; class UBA9042; order UBA9042; family UBA9042; genus CAIXAA01. The sequence goes on from CAIXAA010000937.1 coordinate 51, forward strand.
TACGCGCATCTACCAAGGACCGAACCTTTACGCGCACTTCCCCGTGATGCGGCTGACGCTGGATCTGGGGCCGCTGGAGGAGCACCCGTCCGCGACGCTGCCCGGGTTCGTCGATCGGCTCATCGAGCTGGTCCCGACGCTGCAGGCGCACACGTGTTCGCACGGCGTGGCGGGCGGTTTCATCCGGCGGCTGCGCGAGGATGGCGGTACGTGGATGGGCCACGTGATGGAGCACCTCGCGCTGGAGCTGCAGAACCTGGCGGGCGCGGACGTGTCGTTCGGCAAGACGCGCGGCACGGGGAATCCGGGCGAGTATCACGTCGCCTACGAATACGAGGAGGCGCGCGTCGGGCAGAAGGCGGGCCTGCTCGCCATGCGGCTGCTGCACCACTTGGTGGCGGAGGAGCTGACGCCGGATTGCCCAAGAGATCCACAGTTCTCGTTCCAGGCGGAGCTGGATGAGCTGATCCGCGAGTCGGAGCGCCGCGCCTTGGGGCCGTCCACGGGCGCCCTCGTGCGCGCGGCGGAGAAGCGCGACATTCCGTGGCTGCGGCTCAATGACGCGAGCCTCGTGCAGTTCGGCCATGGCCGCCACCAGAAGCGCATCCAGGCGACGATCACGAGCGAGACCAGGCACATCGCGGTGGAGATCGCGTCGGACAAGGAGCAGACCAACCGCATCCTCGGCGACATCGGCCTGCCGGTGCCGCGCCAGGAGATCGTGTCGAGCCCGGAGGAGGCGGTGCAGGCGGGCCAGCGCATCGGGCTGCCGGTCGTCGTCAAGCCGCTCGACGCCAACCACGGCCGCGGCGTGTCGATCAACCTCCAGACCGTGGAGCAGGTCGAGCTGGCCTACCACAAAGCCCGCGATTTCAGTGGCCATGTCCTGGTGGAGCGCTTCATCGAAGGCTTCGACCACCGGATGCTCGTCATCCACGGCGAGCTGACCGCGGTGGCCAAGCGCGTGCCGGGTCACGTGGTCGGCGACGGCGTGCACACGATCGCGCAGCTGGTGGACGTGGTGAACCAGGATCCCCGGCGCGGCCTCGGGCACGAAAAAGTCTTGACGCGTCTGGAGTTCGACTACCAGGCCGACAGGCTGATGGAGCAGGCGGGCCTGACGCGCGAGACCGTGCTGGACCCGGGGCGCATCTTCTACCTGCGCTCGACGGGCAACCTGTCGACGGGCGGTACGGCGATTGACCTGACGGATCAGGTGCATCCAGACAACGTGGAGATGGCGATCCGCGCCGCGGGGGCGATCGGGCTCGACGTCATCGGCGTGGACTTCCTGACGCCGGACATCACCAAGAGTTACAAGGAAGTGGGCGGCGCGATCTGCGAAGTGAACGCGGCGCCTGGCTTTCGCATGCATGTCTCGCCGAGCGAAGGCAAATCGCGCGATGTAGCCGGCAAGGTGATCGACATGCTGTTCCCGCCGGGCGCGCCGAGCCGCATCCCGGTCGCGGCGGTCACGGGCACGAACGGCAAGACGACGACGGCGCGCATGTTGGCGCACATCCACAAGTTGCGTGGCGAAGTCGTGGGCCTGGCGACGACGGATGGCGTGTACATCAACGGCCAGCGCTCCGTGGAAGGCGACATGACCGGGCCGGTGTCCGCGCAGATGGTGCTGCGCGATCCCACCGTCACCACGGCGGTCTTGGAGACGGCGCGCGGCGGCCTGTTGCGCGCCGGCATGGGCTACCGGCACCCGGACGTGGCGTGCTGCCTCAACGTGACGGCGGATCACCTCGGCATGGGCGGCATCGAGACCTTGGACCAGCTCGCGGCGGTCAAGCGCATTCCGATCGAGGTGGCGCGAGAAGCGGTGGTCCTCAACGCCGATGACGCGCACTGCCTGCGCATGGCCGATCACAGCCGCGCGCACCACGTCTGGTACGTGACGCTGAATCCGCAGCATGACCTCGTGCGCGAGCACATCCGCGCCGGCGGCAAGGCGGTGGCGCTCGAGGCCGGCATCAACGGGCAGATGATCGCGATCTACGACAAAGGCCAGCATCTGCCGCTGCTTTGGACGCACCTGATTCCGGCGACGCTGGAAGGCAAGGCGATGCACAACGTGCAGAACGCGATGTTCGCGTCGGCGATGGCGTACGCGCAGGGCGTCAAGCTCGACGATATCCGCCATGGTTTGCGCACCTTCGACGCGACGTTCTTCCAGTCGCCGGGCCGCATGAACGTCTTTGACGGCCTGGGCTTTCGCGTCATCCTCGACTACGGCCACAACCCCGCGGCCATGCAGGCGATGTGCGGCCTCATCGACGGGCTCGCGGCAAGCGGCGCGGTGGCGGAGGGCGGCAAGCGCGTGTGCGTGCTGGCGGCGCCGGGCGATCGCCGCGACGAGGACATCCTGCAGATGGCGGCGATCGCGGCCAAGAGCTTCGATCACATCATCTGCAAGCGCGACGACCCGTTGCGCGGCAGGCAGCCCGGCGAGATTCCGGCCCTTTTGCGCCAAGGCCTGCTCGCCGCGGGCTTTCCGGAGGAGCGCATCACGGTCATCGAATCGGAAGTGGAGGCGCTGGATTACGCCCTGAACTTGTGCAAGCCGGGCGATCTGCTGCTGGCCTTCTGCGACCACATCACGCGCTCCTGGAAGCAGATCATCTACCACCACGGCCGCACGGTCGCGGCGCGCATGGTCGATCCGGGCACGAACAGCGAGTCCTTCACGTCGCTTGGCGACGCGCCGCTGCCCAACCTCGAGGTCAGCGGTTTCGTGAAGGACGATCGCGGCGTGCGCTTGCCGCGCGAGCAGGGCGACTGACCTGGGCCGATCCCCTCGCACGCCGCGCAGAAAGGTGTAGGATGCGCCGCACTCTACACCTTGCAGCAGGCACACCGTGACCGATTCTGCTTCGACGCCCAAGCCCGCCACCGGCCGCTCGGTACTACTCGTTGTTTTCATAACGGTATTTCTCGATCTGCTCGGCTTTGGCCTCCTCATTCCGATCTCGGCGTTCTACGCGGAGTCCTTCGGTGCGCGCCCCGCGCTCATCACCGTGCTCGGCGCGTGCTACTCCTTGATGCAGTTCCTGTTCATGCCGTTCTGGGGCCGCGTCTCGGACCGCATCGGCCGCCGCCCCGTCATCCTCATCTCGGTGGCGGTCAGCTGCGTCGGCTTCTTGGCCTTCGGCCTCGCGAGCAGCCTGTGGATGCTGTTTGCCGCCCGACTTCTCAGCGGTTTCGGCAATGCCAACATCGCCGCTGCGCAGGCCGTCATCGCGGACACGACGACGCCCGAGAACCGCGCCAAGGGCATGGGCCTCATCGGCGCCGCCTTCGGCCTGGGCTTCATCATCGGCCCGGCGATCGGCGGCACGCTTGGACAGATCAGCCTGAATACGCCAGCTTTTGTCTCGGCCGGCCTCGCCGCGGTCAACTGGGTGCTCGCCTGGTTCCTGCTGCCGGAGACGCGCAAGGCGGGCAGCGCGGCGCACCACACGCACCTCTCCTTCGCCGGGCTGCGCGAAGTGCGCGGCCAGAGCAACGTCGGGCGCCTGCTGACACTTTCGCTATTGATTACCGGGGCATTCGCCCTGATGGAGCAGGTGCTCGGCCTCTATTTCGAGCGCGTCTGGGTGCCCGCCGCAGCGACGCCGGCGCTGGTCCTGGCCGGTCACAAACATGCAGCGATGCTCACGACCTACGCGATGGTGGCGGTCGGCGTGACGATGACCATCGTGCACGGTGGGCTGATCGGCCCGCTGGCCCGGCGCTTCGGCGAAGATCGCCTGGTGCGCGCGGGCACGGTGCTACTCGTCGCCGGGCTGATCGGCGTGCCGCTCGCCGGCGAAATCGGCTTGTTCGGCTTGGAGTTCCCGGTCATGGTGCTGCTCGCGCTCGGCTCCGGCATGACCACGCCGTCGCTGACGAGCCTGCTGTCGCGCAGCGCTGACGCCGACCACCAAGGCTCCGTGCTCGGCATGGGTCAGTCGCTGTCGTCGCTCGGGCGCGTGCTCGGGCCGATGACCGCCGGCACGCTGTTCGAGCTGGGCATCCGGCTGCCTTTCCTGATCGGCGCCGCGCTCATGGCGGTGGCCGTCTGGCTCGCCTGGGGCCTGCACGACAGCGGCCGGTTCCGGTCATCGACGTAGCGCATTCGCTACGAAACGGTGCTGGACGAGCGCGTGGCGGCGCGCGACGTCTTGTGCGTCGTCTCCGGGTGGGCGGCCGAGATGCCCATCTTCACAGGCAGGTCCACCAACGAGTCGCGCACGCCGCGCACGCCGTCGGCCAAGCGGTTGCTCAGATCTTCGCGCAGCTTGGCGCCTTCCTTCGGGGCGTACAGCAGGCCGATCCCGACGCCGATGACCAGGCCAATCGCCAGCATCCCGGCGGCCGGCAGGAGCCTCTCGCCGATCGAGCGGCGCGCCTCGAGCCCGAACAGCTGCAGCAGATCTTCGGCATCCCACTTCGTGAAATTCTTGGCGTTCATGTGCAATCTCCCTGGTTGATGATCCGTCTCGGTCACGTGTTCTGAGCCATGTCGCTCCATCTTCACACTCCTTGCAGCCCGGCCATCAGGCTACTGGACAGCCGCTTGAGCTCGCGTTGCACGACCTGGCCACCGACGCGCAGCACCACCGTGGTGATGCGTCCGCCGCCGAGCACGTAGCCCAGCGAAAAGGCGCCGCCGATCAAGGCGTACGGGTGCTGCTCGATGGTCTTCCGCACGCCGAGTCGCTCGATCAGCTGTTCGATTCGCTGGTTGCGAGGCCTGGGCGCGCTCTCGGGGGCGCCGGGACCACGCGCGGAAGGCGTGCCGCTGACCGCGGGCTCCTGCGCGGCCACCTCGGCGCGCAGGCCGGCACTTGGCAAAGGCTTGCCTTCAACTGCGGTGCGCCGCCGGGCATTGGTGCGGGGCGCAGGCATGTCGGGGCGACCGCGCAGCGGGCTCGTCGGTCGATGCGGCGTTCGGGTCGGGCTCATGAATCGTCTCCCAGCAGGTCGACCTGCAAAACCAGTGGCGTGGACTAGCGACGGCCGAACATCCGTCCCATCAGGAAACCGCCGAGGAAGGCGGCGAACAGCGTCGTCAGCGGCCGGTCGCGCGCGAAGTCGAGCCAGCCATGCGTGGCGGGGGGCGATCCCGCCGGGCGCTCGCCGTGCACGTCGTAGTTGGTGTCGGAGGCAGAGGATTGGCTGGTCGGTACGTAGGTGCCCATGTGCGAGGACTCCGGCTGGTGAATGGAGGGCCGCAACCCAGGGGCGGTCCGTCCGCCCGCGCCGCCGCCGGGCCGGTGCGCGCAGCCCCAGGAGCCGTAGGGCCCGCCGGAAACCACGCACGCCCGAACCCGACGGTCGGCGCCTTCGAAAACATGTTGCAGCGCTATCGTCACAGACTGTACGGAGGGGCGCGCGGGGGTGTCAAGGCACGGATCCTCCGCGACCCGGAAGCTGCCGCATTTGCGACGTCCCTGCGCCTGCGCGACCCGCGCGGCAGGTCCGCGCGCCCTGCAAGCCGCGGCCACCAGGTCATTTTCGCATCGTGGTGTCGCGAGGCAGCCTTCGGGGCCGGTCGCGGCGGCTTGACAATCGCTGTGCAACGGCGAAGATTGTTTCTGGCAGCGGACAATCTTGCCTGCCGTGGAGCATGCCCATGGATCTCAACAGCATGGCCGTCTTTGCCCGCGTGGTCGAAGAGAACGGCTTCACGCAGGCCGCGCTGCGCCTGGGCATGTCCAAGTCCGCGGTCAGCAAGAGCGTTTCGCAGCTCGAGGACCGCGTCGGCGCCAGGCTGCTGCAGCGCACCACGCGGCGCATCAGCCTCACCGACGTCGGCGCGGCCTTCTACGAGCGCTGCGCCCGCATCCTCGCCGAGGCCGAAGAGGCCGAACTCGCCGTCAGCCGGCTGCAAACCGCGCCGCGCGGCACGCTGCGGATCAGCGCGCCGATGTCCTTCGGCCGCAGCCACCTCGCGCCGGCCGTCGCGGAATTCCTCTGTCAATACTCCGAATTGCGAATCGACATGCAGCTCAGCGATCGCGTCGTCGATCTCGTCGACGAGGGCTACGATCTGGCGGTGCGCATCGCGCGGCTGACCGACTCCAGCCTCATCGCTCGGCGCTTGTGCCCTGCCCCGCGCGTGACGTGCGCCGCGCCCAGCTACCTCGCCAGACATGGCACTCCGCGGCATCCAAGCGAGCTGTCCAACCACAACTGCTTGCTCTACAGCTACTTGTCCACGGGCGACACATGGCACTTCCCCGATCGCGACGGCAGCGACATCGCCGTTGCCGTGACGGGCAGTTTCCGCGCCAACAACGGCGATGTCTTGCTGGAAGGGGCCATCGCCGGTGTCGGCGTCGCGAGCGCGCCCGCCTTCATGGCGGCCCCGGCGCTCGCGGACGGCAGGCTTGTCGAAATCCTTCCAGACTATCGCGATTTCAGCGCGGCGGTCCACGCCGTCTACCCGCACAACCGGCACCTGTCGGTCAAGGTGCGCGCGTTCATCGACTTTCTTGCCGACCGCTTCGCTTCGCCGGCGTGGGATCCGCATGGTGACAGAAGGGCCGCAGCAGCCAGCCAGGCGGCGCAGGAGGAGCACCATGCAGGCACGTGAATTGTGGTCTCCTGAAGACCAGGAATCGCTGGCTGTCTTCGAAGTCGCTGTTCACAGTGGCGATCTCGCCGGTGCCTTGCTGGCTCTCGAGGGGGCGCCGGTGGTGATGGAGACCGCGTGCCGCTCGCGGCTCCAGGATCTCGGCAGCCTGGTCAAGGCGGAGGCGGAGCACGACGACCCGGCGCGCGCCCTGGTGCGCGTGCTGGTGCAGCGCGAAGGCTTTCGGGGCGACACCGCGGAGGACATGGAACCGCAGGATAGCCACCTGGGCATGGTCCTGGCGCGGCGGCGAGGCCAGCCGATCGTGCTGTCCGCGCTGTGGATTCTGGCCGGCGAGCAGGCCGGAATCCCCGTCGAAGGCATCGGCTTGCCCGGGCACTTCATCGTGCGCGTGGGCGGCGTGGGCGGCGTGCTCGCGGATCCGTTTGGCGGCGGGAGCTTGCTGAGCGTCGCGGACTGCGCGGCGATCGTGCACAAAGCGTCCAAGGGTTCGCTGGGTTGGCAGCCGTCCTTCCTGACGCCGGCGACCGTGGCCGAAATCGCCGAGCGCGTCGTGCGCAACCTGCTCGGTGCGTACCAGCACACGGGCGAAACGGAAATGATCTACCGGACCAGCCATTTCCTGGTCGCGCTGCGGCCGAATGACCCCGATGTGCAGTTCCTGCGGGCGCGGCTGGCGGACGAACTGGGCGCCCGGGTGACCGCGCGCGAGCTGTATACCAGCGTGGAAGAGCACTTTCCGGGTACGGAAGCCGCGGATGCGGCAGGTGCGCGCCTGCACGAGATGCGCGCGGAACATGTCGAACTGAACTGACCTGCGCGCCAACCCAGGACGCCCATTTCACAGCGCCATTGACCCTTGCGACAGCCGCACAGTACAAGTTGCGCCTCGGGCGTTCTCGCCCGTCAGGTTCCCATGACCACGCCCGCCTCCAGCCTGCGCCAGTGTCCGCAGTGCCGCCTCGTGACGGCGGCGAAGCTGTGCCCGAACGATGGGTTGGCGACGATCGTGCGCACGGTGCTCGACGGCATTCGCGATCCGCACTTGCGCGTGGGCGATGTGGTCGGCGGTCGCTACCGCATCACCGGCTCGCTGGGACGCGGCGGCTTTGGCGTCGTCTGCACGGCGGTGCACACGGGCACGGGCCAGCCGGTGGCGCTCAAGTACCTGACGGTGGATCCGGAGGGCACGGAAGACGATGTGATCCGTCGCTTCTTCCAGGAAGCGCGCATCACGGCCGGCCTGCGCCACCCGAACACGGTGCGGCTGTTCGACTTCGGCCAGGCGGAGAACGGCGCGCTGTACATGGTGATGGAGCTGCTGCATGGCCCGACGCTGGAGCAACTGCTCGGCGGGCTGGCTGCGCACGAGGAAGTGCTGAGCGAAGCGGCGACGCTGGACATCGCGATCCCGGTCCTCAAGGCGCTCGGCGAGGCGCATGACGCGGACCTGGTGCACCGCGACTTGAAGCCGGCGAACATCATCCTGGCGCTGGTGCCGGGCGACGAGCCGATGCCCAAGGTGCTGGATTTCGGCATTGCGCGCGTCAAGAACTCCTCGCTCACCGGCAGCAACCGCGCGCTGGGCACGCCGGCGTACATGAGCCCGGAGCAGTGTCGCGGGCAGGACATCGACGGGCGCAGCGACCTGTACGCGCTCGGCGTCATCCTCTACCGCTGCGTGACGGGCGCGGTGCCCTACGACCACACGAACCGCATGAAAGTCATGTGGATGCACAACGTGGCGCCGCTGCCGGATCTGCGCGAGAAGGCCCGCACGCCGCTGTCGCAACTGTTTATCGGCGCGGTGCAGCAGGCGCTGGCCAAGGAGCCGGCGGACCGCTTTGCGGACGCGCGGGCGATGCGGCAAGCGCTGGAGTTCGTGCGCGCCACCCTGCTGCGCAGCGCGCTGCTGCGGCAGCCGGGGCCGCAGTCGGACCCGCAGAGCGAGCTCGGGGCGGTGGTCGCGCGCTTTGCCGCCCAGACGCCCGACGGGCCGCCCAAGCCGGAGTCGGCGCCAACGGATCTCGACCTCGACAAAACCAGGCGTATCAACGTGTTGCGGGATGGGCCTCAGGCGCCGACGGCGGTGCCCGCGCCCAAGCCGCACAAGCGGAGCGATCCCAAGTAGGACGGCATGACAACTCAGCTTTCCCATGCCGCGGCGCGTGCCACGGCCGATTTCGACCACACCGTGGAGCGCCTGTGCGGCTACTTGCGGCACCCGGCCATCTCTTGCGATCCGGCGCACCGCGCGGACATCGACACGCTAGCCGCGGTGATTGCAGCGGATCTGACCAAGCTCGGCCTGACGCGTTCGCGCGTGCTGACGCTGGACAAGGCGCTGCCGCTGGTCGCCGCGGAATGGACGGGAGCGGGTCCGGACAAGCCAACCGTGCTGATCTACGGCCATCTTGACCTGCAGCCGGTGCAAGGCGAGCCCTGGACGATGCCGCCGCACGAGCCGACGCGCAAGGGCGATCGCCTGTATGCGCGCGGTGCCGCGGACGACATGGGCGGCTGGGTGTCGCACCTGGGCGCGATCGACGCGTGGCTGCAGGAGACGGGAAGCCTGCCGTGCAACGTGCGATTGATCATTGAAAGTGAAGAGGAAATCGGATCGCCGAACCTCGAGCGCTACATGGATGCCTACCCGGACGCGTTCGCGGCGGACGCGATGATCCTGACGGATTGCGAGAATCCCTCGACCGATCTGCCGGGGCTGACGGTGTCGCTGCGCGGCCTGTTCGAGCTGGAAGTGAAGTGCGAGGCGCTGTCTGCGGATGGGCACTCCGGGCTGTGGGGCAACATGGTGCCGGATGTGGCGACCGCGCTGGTGACGCTGCTGGCGCGGCTGGTGGACCGCGACGGGCGGCTGACGGTGGCGCGCGTGGACGTGCCGGAAGGCCGGCGCGCGGCGGCGGCGCGGGTGCCGATCTCCGCGGAAACGATTCGCAAAGGCGCGCACCTGCTGCCGGGCGTGGAGCCGCTGCCCGAGCGCGGCACGTCGGCGGGCGAGTGGCTGTGGCTGCAGCCGGCGGTGACCATCGTGTGCACGACGCTGCCGACCCGCGAGCGCAAGAAGAACGCTTTGCGGTCGAGCGCTTCGGCGACGCTGTCGCTGCGCTTGGGGCCGGGTCAACGCGCGGAGGACGTCAAGGCGGCGGTCACGGCGCTGCTGACCTCGGACGTGCCGCAGGGCGTGAAAGTGAGCGTGACACAGGAGAAACCTGCGGGTGAAGGCTGGTACTACGAGCCCAAGGGTCCGGCGTTCGAGGCGGCGGATCGCGCGTACCTGGCTTCGTGGGGCGCCAAGATGGTGCGCGTCGGCGTTGGCGGTTCGATCCCGTTTGTCGCGCTGTTTGGCGAGCGTTTCGGCGACTTGCCGCTGATCCTCAACGGCGTCATGGATCCCGAGTCGACGGCGCACGGCCCCGACGAGTCCATGCACCTGGGCGTGTTCCAGAAGGCGATCCTCGCCAACGTGCACCTGCTGTGGGAACTCGCACAGCCGGGCATCCTTCGGTAGCTGCCAAGCTTGCCAAGGCGTCGGACTTCGGCGTGATTGCGGTATTCGCTGCGAATCCGCTTGCCATCACAGGAGGTTTCGGTAGGCTCGGAGCATGCCTTCGAGCCATTCCGACAGCTGGCGTATCGGAGCAATCGGTCTTGCGATCGGGTTCGCGCTTGCGTCGCTCTTGGGCGGACTTGGGACCACCAACCAGACGCTTTCTTCCGTAGGATCATTGGGATTGGTCGTCGTGGCCGGTTCCTGCTGGGCCGTGCAGCGCAGCCGCCGCCTCTCTCTCCATGCCGAAATGCGTTTGCGGGAAATCGTCGAATCGGCGCCCGACGCGATGTTCATCGTGGACAAGAAAGGCCTGATTACGCTGGTCAATGCCCAGGCGGAGATCCTGTTCGGCTGGCCGCGGCAAGAGCTTGTGGGGCAATCCATCGAACTGCTCGTGCCCAATTCCGTCCGACCCACGCATGCACACATGCGCGAGGGCTTCCACGGTCGCGCGCACCGGCGGCCGATGAACAGCGGGCTGGAGTTGATGGGACAGCGGCGCGACGGCAGCCTTGTGCCCGTCCAGATTGCGCTTTCGCCGCTCAAGACCGGCTCGGGCGCCGAGGTGATCGCCGC
>CAIXAA010000938.1 GCA_903917305.1 uncultured Myxococcales bacterium
AGCGATGGCGGAAAGCTGCGTCGCCTCGGCCGAAAGGTCGATGGCGTCGCCTGCCGGCTGGCCGTCGGTCGTGTAGAAGCGGATGGCGGCGGACTGGAGCACGGCGAGGCGACCATCCGGCATCCACGCGACGTCGACGAACGGCGCTGTGTCATAGATCCTCTGCCAGGCGCCGGGTCCGACGCTGCACGTCGTCGATGGATCGGCAGCCAGCGAGGTCACGTCGGCGTCTGGCGGCAGTGCATCGGCGGCATCGGGCGCAGCATCGACCGCGTCCACCATCGCGACCGTGCCGGTGCGTGGCGCCACGCTGCTGCAAGCGCAGCACGCGAGGACGATCCAGAGCGTAGATGCCCAGCTGGTCATGGTCCCCTCCGCGCGGTCCAGTGTAGCGTAGCCCTGCCGCCTGCAAGGAACAACCGGGGCGCGTCGAGGCGGTGTTCGCAGCTCAGACCGGCAGATCGATCCCCAGGCCAGGTCTGCGTGCAGAGCCAACCGGCCCATCGATCCCCTGCCGAAGTCCGCGCACAGCGCGAACCGGCTGGTCGATGCCCTGACGAAGTCTGCGTGCAGGGCAAGTCAGCCGATGGATCCCTTGCCGAAGTCTGCGCGCAGGGCAAGTCAGCCGATCGATCCCCTGCCGAAGCCTGCGCGCAGGGCCAACCGGCGGATCGATCGCCTGCCGAGGTGTACCTGCAGCGCTGGCCGGCGGATCGGTCCGCTGCCGAAGTCTGCGCGCAGAGCCAACCGGCCGAACGACTCCGTGAACCATGGCCAATCGCGCCACTCTGCCCACCCGCACCTGAAGGTGCGGGCAACTGTCGCGAAGCCTCTGCGAGGCTGGCCAGACTGCTTCAGCAGTCTTCGCGATAGTTGCCCGGTGCTTGAGCACCGGGGAGCTCGACGGCGGCCGCGCGGCACATGTTCAGCTCACGTTGGCCTCCCCCGCGCGACCTCCACTTCTCGCGCGCGTGGTGCAGGTCGACGGCCGTGTACGATACTGGGGCATCGTCGACGGGCTGGGCGGCCGCGTGCTGCGCGTCGTGACCCTGGAGGACGGCGAAACCGTGCACAACGCCTTCCCCGACCGCAACTTCCGCGTGGACGACAAGCCACGAGGTGCGCCATGAAGCTCCACTACTACGCTGAGACTGACTCGCTGTACATCGAACTGCGCGACGCTCCGTCCGTCGAGACGCGCGAAGTGGCAGAGGGCGTGCTGGTCGACCTCGACGGCGACGGCAAGGTGGTCGGCTTTGACATCGATGGGGCGTCGGGGAAGATCGATCTGGGGCGTGTGGACGTCGAGGCGTTGCCGCTGCGGGTCGCGTGATGACATAGCCAGAGGGCGCGGGACTCCGCGCAGCCGAAGGCGAGCCTGCACTGCGCAGCCGAAGGCGAGCACGTAACCAAAAGGAATCGGCGCGCGTCCTGTCTGAGCCGTCGCCAGCCGAAGGCGTGGCGACGCGAGTTCAGCGCGGCAGCTTGACCCGTGGTTACAGGTGCGGCAGGGGGAGCCAGGGAAGAGGGTCTGGGAGAAAACGGCGGCGGGGCCCACTCGATCCGCAAGCAAAAAGCCATTACGCAGCCTTGACATGCACGACATTAGCGAGGCGCGCCGCCGCATCCGGATGGGCGCGGATGCGCACGGCAGCGCGCCCGGCGAGCGC
>CAIXAA010000939.1 GCA_903917305.1 uncultured Myxococcales bacterium
AGGACGGGCACGCGTTCTTCCGCGCCGCGCTCGACCGGCAAGTCATTGTCGTGCCTGGCGAATTCTTCGACGTGAACCCCGGCAAGCGCCGCAGCCACATTCCGTCGCGCTTGAAGCAGTTCGTGCGCATCAGCTTCGGGCCGGAGGCAGAAACGGTGCGCACCGGGCTCGATCGGCTGGAAGCCATGATTCAGCAAGCGTAATTGGATCAGGGTTCCGCGGACGCTCGCGCGCAGCCCAGCAGGATGTCGACCTTCGGTCCCTTGTCGGCACCCACGACGGCGCAAGTGGATGGACACAGGATGATCTTGGTCGGCGCGGCCGGGTCGTCGTAGTACCAGCCGCCTTCCGCGCCGCACTGCGCCGGCGTGTCGTTGTACTTGAGCACCGTCGGCACGCCACCAGCCAAAGTGAGCTGAACATTGACCTTCTTCGGATCGACCGGCTGGCCCTTGGCCGGCTGCGGGATCGAGTACGTGCAGCCCAGCGCCTGCCCTTGGATCGCCTTGAGCGCCGCCTCGAACTGCTGCACGACGTTGCCGCCTTCGTCGACCTTGAAGGCCTGCTTGCTGCCGCCGCCAGCCGCGATCGCGTCCAGGTTCAAGGACGCCCCCACGCCGACCACGAAGGTCATGACCTTGGGCGCATTCGCTGCAGCGCCGGTCGCGATGGCGGCGATCGAGGTGATGTCCTGCGGTTTGCATTCGGTCGGCTCGCCGTCGGTGGCGAAGACCACGACGACCGTGTGCGTCGGGTTGGCGGCAGCGAAGCTTTTCGCATAGTTCACGGCGCCTTGCAGTGCCGCGGACGTCGGCGTGGAGCCGCCTGGACCGTGGTTGGCGACCGACGCGATGATGGCGTTCGCATTGCCGGGCAGCGGGGCGATGGGGATCTCCGGCTTGGCATAGTCGCTCGCGTTGCACGAGTCCTTGGTGCCGCCAAAGAAGCCGCCCGACTTGATCTCGATCGGAAAGTACTGGATTCCAACGCCAATTCCCGCGGAGTTCGCGTCGTTGGCGAAGGCGCTGATCGCCTGCGCGATGGCGTCCCACTTCGAAGCGCCGGTGCCGGTTGGATCTCCCATGGATCCGGACTGATCCATCATGATGTACATGTCCAGCGGCATCTGCGTGGCCGTCTGCGTGGTCGACGCGCACTCGCAGGCGCCTTTGACGCACTTGGCACCCTTGCAGGAAATGCCACAACTTCCGCAGTGTTCTGGGTCGTTGGCCGTGTCGGCCTCGCAGCCGTCGTCCGCCAGGCCGTCGCAGTCCGCGAAGCCGCCGTCGCAGGTGAGTGAACAGCCGCCATCCGCGCACAGCGCCGCAGCGTGCGGGCCGCTCTTGCAGACCGTCGTGCAGTCGCCGCAGTGGGTGATATCGGTGCCGGTCTCCGTCTCGCAACCGTCTGAACCGGCAAGGCAATCCGACCAGCCGAGGTCGCAGGTCTGGCCGCAGTGGCCAAGGCTGCACTTCGCCGTCGCGTTCGGCGTGGCGGGGCAGGCCTTGTCGCACGCGCCGCAGTGCTTCGGATCCTTGGACGAATCGACTTCGCAGCCGTCCGCGGGCAGGCCATTGCAGTCGAGCCGGCCCTGGTCGCAGGTGTAGACGCATTGGCCGCCGCTGCAGCTCGCCGTGCTGCCGGTGTGGGCCGGGCACGCGCTCGCGCAGGCGCTGGGCGGGCTGGAGGCGGCGTCCGGCAGCGAGACGCCGGTGTCGGGCAGCGAGAATGCAAGGCTGGCGCTGCCGGAGCCGGTCGGTGTGCTGCAAGCGCTCAACACGCCGAGACAAAACAGGACAACGGTGGAGCGCGCGCAGACGGTCACAGGGACTCCTTGCTGGCAATTCGGCACAGCGTAGCCTACGGCTCGGCGCACGGTCCACGCAAGTGCAAAGACGCTGCACCGTCGCGGGTTGCCGCAGCGTCACGCAGAAGTCGCTCTTGCAGCGGTGCCTGACGCAGCGTAGTTTTGCCGGCCTACGGGCCGAGCTTCGGGCCCTTCCCCAGGGCGGCCGGCCGTCTTGTCCGCCTCGGAGCCGCCATGCCTCGCCGCCTCCTCGTGTTCTTCGGTCTCGTCTGGATCGCCGCGTGCGCCCCCGCCGGCACCGGCGGCGGCGCGTTCGACTGGGACGGCCTTGCCGGCGGCGATGGCGTCAACCTGCCTGATGTTGCGATCTTGGACGCTGCGCCCGACGCGGCTGCGCCCGACGCCGCCGTGCCCGACGTCGCAGCCCAAGACACGGCGAAAGCCGCTGCCGATGCCACCGCGCCTGCGCCAGACGTGTGTCCGGAGTGCTGCACCAGCGCCGCCGCCTGCGATGACCAGGATCCTTGCACCAAGGACAGTTGCGACACGGCCTCCGGTCAGTGCGGGCACGAGGCGCTGACCGGCTGCACCGGCTGTTCTGCCAGCCAGCCATGCCCCAGCGGAATCTGCAATCCCGCCAGCCACTTGTGCGTCGAGTGCCTGAGCGCCAGCGACTGCCCCGCGTCGGGCAACCCGTGCATGACCGTGGGTTGTTCGGCCGCCAAGACCTGCCAGCAGCTGCCGAATGACAAGCCGTGCGACGACGGCAACCCGTGCACCGTGAATGACGCTTGCGTCTCCGGCAGTTGCAAAGGCGGCAGCGGGGGCTGCGATGACGGCAACGCCTGCACCGCGGACTCGTGCAACGGCGGGTGCATGCACAGCTACCTGTCCGGACCCTGCGACGACGGCGACGCGTGCACCACCGGCGAGACGTGCATGTCCGGCGGCTGCATGGCGGGCGGCCAGAAGTCGTGCGACGACGGCAAGCCGTGCACCGTCGACGTTTGCGACAACAAGACGGGCGGTTGCGTGAACGACGCGCCGGCTGCGGAGGGCAAGGGCTGCTCCTCCGGGAACAAGTGCACGCAAGGCGACTCCTGCAAGGGCGGCACCTGCGTCGCCGGACCGGCGGCCAGCTGCGACGACGCCAACGTGTGCACCAACGACAGCTGCAGCGCGGCCAGCGGCTGCCAGCATGCCGGCGTGCCCGCGGGATTGTCCTGCGGTCCCGGCAAGATGTG
Organism: uncultured Myxococcales bacterium; assembly: GCA_903917305.1. Taxonomy (GTDB): domain Bacteria; phylum Myxococcota_A; class UBA9042; order UBA9042; family UBA9042; genus CAIXAA01. The sequence continues at coordinate 3,052 of CAIXAA010000939.1, forward strand.
CGACGGCAACGGCAAGTGCGCGAGCCCGGCGGGCATGGCCTTCGTCGACGCCGGCACGTTCTGGATGGGCTGCAACAGCAAGCTGGACACGGGCTGCAACCTCAACGAGAGCCCGCAGCACAAGGTGACGCTGAGCGCATTCTTCATCGATCTCAGCGAAGTGTCCGTCGCGCAGTATGGCGATTGCGTCAGCGCCGGCGTATGCACCGCCCCGAGCTGCTCCTCGACGCAGAGCACCTGGCCGGGCCTCATGGACCACCCCGTCAACTGCGTCAACTGGGTGCAAGCACGCAGCTACTGCCAGTGGCGCGGACCCGGCTACGACCTGCCCACCGAAGCGCAGTGGGAGATGGCCGCGCGCGGAACTTGCGAGAAAAACGGCAGTACCGCCAGCGACGCCACCTGCAAGACCGTGATGCGCGTCTACCCGTGGGGCAACGCCGCGGCTTCGTGCGCGATGGCGGTGATGTCCAGCGGCGGCGCGGACGCGTGCGGCACCGGCGTGGCGTGGGCGGTCGGCTCCAAGAAGGCCGGCGACAGCC
>CAIXAA010000940.1 GCA_903917305.1 uncultured Myxococcales bacterium
CGCCGCCGCGGCGCCCAAGGCCACGATACCCAAGATGTTCTCCGTGCCGGCGCGCAGACCTTGCTCCTGGTGGCCCGGGTGCAGCGGCCGCAACGTCCCGCCGCGGCGCAGCCACAGCGCGCCCACGCCGGAAGGCGCGCCGAACTTGTGGCCAGAAAGGCTCGCGAGATCAAGGCCCCACGCCCGCACGTCCACCGGCACGCGGCCGATGGCCTGCGTGATGTCGCTGTGCAGCCGCGCTCCCGCTGCGTGCACGGTCTGAGCCAACTCGGCAAGAGGATTGAGAGTTCCCAGTTCGTTGCCGACCGCCAGCGCGCTCGCCAGCCGCGCACCCGGCGCGCGCAGGGCGTCGGCCCACGCGGCAAGATCCAGCAGGCCTTGGGAGTCGACTGCAACCTCGCTCACGTCCACGCCTTCTTCGCGCAGTTGCCGCGCCAGGGCCAGCACGGAGGCGTGCTCCAACGCGGTCGCGACCACGCGCTGCGGACCCGGATGGCGCAGGGCTTCGTCGCCAAGCACGCCGCGCCAGGCCAGGACGTTGGCCTCCGTCGCGCCACTTGTCCAAATGATCTCAATGGGATCGGCGCCAATGGCGCCGGCCAGCTGGGAGCGCGCGCGATCGACCCAGGACCGCGCCGTCTGGCCTTTGCCGTGGGCGGACGACGGGTTGCCCAAGCCGGCCGCCAAGGCGTCCAAGATCGCCGTTCGCGCGGCAGGATGCAGCGGGGCGGTGGCATTCTGATCGAAGTCGATGGGGGCAGGGCGGTTCATGGCGATCTTCCGGGGCGGGGCCGGCTCGGCCGTGCGGTTGACGGCAGGCGCAGCGTGGCGTGAAATGCGGCCCACCTTTGGAGGGCATCGTGGCACAGACGCGCAGCAGGGTTCAATCAGTTGTCGGGGCGGATGCCTGGCTGGCTCGGGTCGTTGCGGGCGCGCTGACGCTCGGTCTGGCGCTGCCGGCTGCGGCGCGTGGGGATGAGCCCAAGGATGACGACAAGGAAGGCGCCGCGGCCGTCGAGCCGGATGAAGCGCCTCCCGCAGCGGCCAAGCCGGATGCCAAGGTTCCGCAGAAGAACGGACCGTCGCTGCTGGATCAGGTCGACACGTCCGCCGATTCCGGTGAGCCCAAGGCCGCTTGGGACATGCCGCCTGCCCCGCCGGAGCCGAAGTACCCCTTCTTCGAGTACCACGGCTACTTCCGCTTTCGCCCGGACATCATCGGCAACGGTGCGCTCGGCTTCGCCGCGGCGCGCCAGGGCTTCCCCGGGGAGGTCGTGACGACCAGTTCGATCCTGCCGCCGCTGTCGCAGTGGCCGAACAACAATGATCCCGCGGGCAACCAGTTCTCGAGCACCGTCGGCAAGTCGCGCGGCGAGAGCTCGATCCTCGGCGCCAACATGCGCTTTCGCATCGCGCCGATGATGCACCTCTCGGAGAACATCCGCATCGTCACCACCTTGGACATCCTCGACAACTACGTGCTCGGCAGTTCCCCGGACTACGCTGGCGCGCTCAAGCGCCCGGACGTGCCGCTCACGGCGTTCGCCACCAGCACGACGCCGGGCGTCATCGCGGTCAAGGAAGTCTACGCCGAATGGAAGACGATGCTTGGCCTCTTGCGCATCGGCCGTCAGGGCTCGCAGTGGGGACTCGGCATCCTCGCCAACAGCGGCAACGGCGACGGCTGGGACGGCGGCCGGCCGATCGAGTACTACGGCGGCCCGCGCCTGCCCCACGAAGGCCATGGCTATGACGCCGATTTCGGCTCCTTTGCCGACCGCGTCGCATTCCTGACCAAGATCGGGCCGGTCTACGCCAGCCTGTTCTACGACTTCGCCTCCAAGGGCCTCATCGGCACGGATCCGAACCGCGTCGATGGCCAGGCGCGCGACCTGGAGAGCGCGGACGACGTGACGCAGTACGGCCTGGCTTTGTTCAAGAAGCCGCTGAGCGTCCAGGATGCGGAGCAGCGCAAGGCTTTGCTGGTCGACGACAACAAGGACGCGCTGGACTACGGCATCTACTCGGTCTACCGGCACCAGAACCTGGACACGTCGGTGACGTCGAAGAACTTCGCGCCGCCCGGCAACATCAACGACGCCGCCAATGCTTCGCTGTTTCCGCGCAACGCCTGGGCGTTCATCGGCGATGGCTGGGCGCGCTACGAGAACCGCATGACCTTCGCCAAGCGCCTGGTCATCGAGGGCGAGTTCGCGTACATCCGCGGCGCCCTCGGCAACGCCAACCCGGTCGGCGACGCGAGCGCGATCAAGCCGCGCGAAATCGAGATGTGGGGCGGCGCCTTGAAGGCGGCGTACCAGGACGAAGGCCTCGCCGGCTACCTCGATGTCGGCATCGCCAGCGGCGATGACACGGCGTGCTTCGGCGTCAACGGCGCCGGCAACTGCTCGCTCGCCAAGGCCGACGGCTCGGTCAACACGAACATCACCGGCTTCAAGTTCCACAAGAACTTCACGGTCGATTCGCTGTTGTTCCGCGAGGTCATTGGCGCGGTGACCAACGCCTGGTACGTCAAGCCGACGTTCTCCATCAACGCCTACCCGTTCTACGCGCAGCACCAGCTGGGCGCGGACTTGTCGGTGCTCGGCGCCGGCGCCATGAACTCCGCCGGCACGCCCGGCGGCGGCTCCTGGCTCGGCACGGAGTTCGAGGTCAAGGGCTTCCTCGGCCAGAAGGGCTTGTATTACGGGGATGTGACCTTCTCCTACCTGCTGCCGGGCGGCGCGTTCGACCTGGTCAAGGGCTGGAACAACGCCGACATCAGCGTCGACCGCATCGCGCCTGAGAACGCGTGGCGCCTCATGGGCCACATCGCGCTCATGTTCTAGCGATGCACCATTTCCAGCAGAAAAACGGCGAGTTGCACGCAGAAGATGTCCCGCTGTCGCGCATTGCGGCAGAGGTCGGCACGCCCACGTACGTCTACTCGCGGGCGACGCTCGTGCGGCACTACCGCGTGATGGATCAGGCGCTGGCGCAAGCCCCGCACACCATCTGCTACGCCGTCAAGGCGTGCAGCAATCTTGCGGTGTTGCAGCTGCTGGCGTCCCTGGGATCGGGCTTTGACATCGTCTCGCTGGGCGAGCTGCGCCGGGCGCTGCTGGCGGGCGCGGACCCGCAGCGCATCGTGTTCTCGGGCGTGGGCAAGCGCGACGACGAGATCGCCGAGGCATTGCAGGCCGGGATCTTGTGCCTGAATGTCGAGTCTGTGGGCGAGCTTGCGCGCATCGAGCGCGTGGCGCAAGCGCTCGGCGTGCGCGCGCCCATCAGCCTGCGCGTGAACCCGGAAGTGGACGCCAGGACGCACAAGTACATCGCAACTGGGCTTCGCACCTCGAAGTTTGGCGTGGCGATGGCGGACGCGCTGCCGCTCTACCGGCGTGCGGCTGTCTCCGAGCACCTGCGCGTGGTCGGCATCGACAGCCACATCGGCAGCCAGATCCTGGAAGTGGCGCCGCTGATCGAGGCGGTCGAGAAGGTCGTGCAGCTCGTGGACCAGCTGAAAGCAGAAGGCATTTCGCTGGCGCACCTGGATGTGGGCGGCGGGCTGGGCATTGCGTACCGCGACGAGGAGCCGGCGCCGCCGGCGGAGCTTGGCGCGGCGATGACGGCGCTGGCGAACAGCCGCGGTCTGCACCTGCTGGTGGAGCCGGGACGTGTCATCGCCGGCAACGCAGGCCTGCTGCTGACGCGCGTGCTTGGCAAAAAGAGCAACCATGACAAGCACTTCGTTATCGTCGACGCGGCGATGAACGACAACATCCGGCCCGCGCTCTACGGCGCCTGGCATGGCGTCGTGCCCGTGGTCGAGCACGAGGAGCGCCCGCGCCTGCCGGTCGACATCGTCGGGCCGGTGTGCGAGTCGGGCGATTTTCTCGCGCAGGATCGCGAGCTTGGCGCGCTGGAGCCCGGCGAGCTCCTGGCCGTGCTCGGCAGCGGCGCGTACGGCTTCTCGATGGCGTCGAACTACAACAGCCGGCAGCGACCCGCGGAGGTGCTGGTGCACGGCGCCAGCTTCACGGTGGTGCGGGCGCGCGAGCCGCTCGAGGACCTGTGGCGCGGCGAGCAGTTGCTCGATGCGGCGACGCTGGACGTCTCCGAACTGCCGTGTCCGGGCCAAGAAACCGCGCAGGAACTGGGGTAATCCCGCAACTTGTGCGCAGTTGTTCGCGCCGCGATTCTTGCAAGAAAGCGCAAAGCAACGCACATTGGCGATTCGGCGCCCTGGCACGGGGCTTGCTCCACCATCAAGCTGCGCAAGAGGCGCGGATGTCGGCGCAGCGGGAGACGGGTTTGGCGAGCACGGGCACCACGAATCGACGCAGCACGCGCGGCACGACGCTGGTCGAGCTGATGATCGGCCTGTCGATCCTCGTCATCCTGGCGGGGCTGGCGACGCCGGGCCTCGCCAGCCTCATCCGCAGCCACAACCTGCGCACCGCCGCCGACGACCTCGTGTACGGCGCCAACCTCGCGCGCGGCCAGGCGGCCAGCAACCGCCGCGCCTACTTCCTTGTCTTTTCAGGCCTTGCGCCCGCCGGCTGCGGCTTGCACTTCTCGGTCGTCCAGGGCACGGGCAGCTCGTGCTCCACGATGGCGGGCGGCCTGGCCATCTACACGGCCGATTACGGCGCCGGCAACACCTTCGGCAACGAACGCGTGGACATCACGGCCTTTGCTCCCGCAGAACTGCTCACCGCCGGCGGTGCCGTCTGCTTCAAGCCCGACGGCCGCGTTTTGCGAGCCGATACCGGCATGTACTTCAGCGCGCCGGCCTCCACCACGCTCGAAGCCGGTGACGTCGTCCTGCAACTGCAGCGCTCCGAGGGCGTCGCCAACCGCGTCGGCACGGCGGTGCAGGTGCGCATCGGCTACAATGGCACGGCGCGCATCACATTCGGCTTGCCGATGGACCAGTTGCAATGAACGTGGCGAGCAACCGAAGCCTGCGGAGGGCGATGCGCAAGTCAGCGGGCTTCACCCTCATCGAGCTGATGGTCGCGGGATCGATCGCGGTGGTCGGGCTGTACGCGACGATGTCCATGTCTCTCGCGGCCTTGCGTGGCAACAGCGAGCAGCGCACCTCCGCCGACGCCGAGGAGTACGCGCAGCACATCCTGGCGACCGTGCAAGCCGAGTCGTCCATGTGGGTGGCGGAGCAGCCGAGCCAGGAGACGCCGCGCTACCTGATCAACCTGCCGATTTCGCCGGCGAGCGGTGGCGAGAAGAACGGCACGACCGGCTGGCTGAACGTGCCCGGCTACGCGTTCGGCACGGACAAGCGGGTGGGCAAGCTGGGCGCGGACGACCAGTTCTACGATCCGGGCGTGTTGCTTGAAATTCCTGCAGATCGTGGCGTCCGCTACTGCGCGCACTACCGCCTGACCTGGGTGACCGTGGACCTCGTGCGCGTGGACGTGCGCGTGTCCTGGCCGCGCCCGCAGGTGGATGCCGACAAGTACCTCGCGTGTCCGGTGGATATGGTCAATGATTTGAGCAATGTGGGATCGGTCACGTTGCCGACGATGGTGATGCGCAATGTCGCGGTGCAGTGACGCCAAGGCCGTGAAACGCGGCGAACTCGGCTTCAACCTCATCGAATTGCTCATGTCCTTGAGCATGGCGACGATCCTGTTCATGTCGATCGTCGTGCTGTTCGTCAAGCAATCCGAGGTGATGCAGTCGCAGAACGACGTCATCGACGTCGGCCGTGAGGCGCAGTTTGCCGTGGACCACCTGCGCCGCGACCTGACCTCGCTCGGGTCCAACAGCACGCCGAACAGCGACATCGACGGGACCGTGTGTCCCAAGCCCATGACTTCCTTGCGTGCCCTGTCGGTGTCGGTGGAGAACGGCTACGTCGTGCGTCCGGACCTCAACCCGAACATCCACCCCGTGGCGTTGACGCTGTTCGGCAGCCTGGACGTCAAGCAGCGTTTTCGCACGGCTTCCATCAGCGGCGACAAGATCTTCCTGCTCGACGACGGCAAGTTGCCCGTCAGCCAGCCCGCCTTCGACGACCTGTTCGCGACCGACCGCTACCTGCGCATCAGCGGGTCGGACGGCACGCAGATGTTCTTCACGATTGCGTCGTCGTCGTTTGGCGACCGCAGCGTCACCGTGACCGAAGCCGTGCCGCGGCAGGGCGAAGGGCAGAGCTGCGGCTACCAGGGCTTTGGCCAGAACTACTCGATCGACGTGCAGAATTTCGTGCGCTACCGGGTCATTGCCGACGCGCGGCCGGGCGCACCGCTGGACAAGAACGGCCAGGCGAGCCAGACGCTGCTGGTGCGCGAGCGAATGGCGCCGGACGGCATCACCTTGAAAAAGCAGCTGGTTCTCGCGGAGAACGCGGTGGACTTCGGCATCTCGGACGTGGGCGTCGACATGGAGCCGGCGCCGGACAAGGTCAAGATGCAGCTGTTCCCAATCGTCGACGATGTCGCGCAGAAGAGCGGCAGTGGCGTGCTGGGCACGGGACCGGCGGCGCGCCCGGAAGCGCTGCGCTTCTTGACGGTCAAGCTGAGCCTGCGCAGCGCCTGGCCGGACGCCCGCCTGACGCCGATGCCGCGCGACGACGTGTACAAGCCGCTGGTGACGTTCCGCATCGCCGACGACGAGGTCGGCTCCCATGCCGTCTCCACCGTCGCAACCCGCGTGTCGATGCCCACGCTCGTGTCGAGGAACTTGTGATGCCGCCAGAAGAAGTCACACCTCCCGCCGGCAGCAAGGGCCTCGTGCTCGTGATGACGCTGCTGATGATCTCCGTGCTGACGCTGCTGGCGGGCGGCGCGGTGATGCGCACGGCGATGAACCTGCGCGACGGCGGTGCGCAGCGCGTGAGCCAGGCGGCCTACCGGGTCAGCGAGACGGGCACCTATGCGTCGGTGGCGCTGGCGGCGCAGATGCAGGCGAGCTTTCGCGAATACCTGAGCAACCGCAACCCGCCCGGCATCCTGACGCTGGCCGACATGGGCGATGCCGTGCTGGACCTGTCGACGGCGGGCGGCTCGTTCGGCCAGGAGCTGGGCGACATCGGCGCGCCCAGCTTCACCTCGGTCGTGACGACGACGGACCAATCGACGGCGGTGCCCGGCTTCGATGCCGCGCGCTACTGCTTCACCACGTTCCGCATCGAGACCACGGCGCAGGTCGGCGTGGCCGCGCCCGCGAACCAGCAGCAGGCGGCCGTGTCCGGGCAGACGGCCATCGCCGCGCACGTCACCGTCGGACCGTCGCTGTGCGGCAACTAGGAGGGACGCGATGCTGAGACTGCGCAAGTCCCTTTGGATTTTGGTTCTTCTCGGCCTGCTGCCCGCGTTGCGCGCCGTCGCGGATACGGTCGTGCTGCCGGAAGTGCTGCTGGTGACGGACACGTCGGCCTCGATGCAGTACCGCATCGGCGCGGACAAGGCGCCGCTGTGCGGCTCGATCGACCCCACGGTGCCCGACGAGAAGTCGCGCTGGACCGCCGTGCGCGAGATGATCGGCGGCTCCTTCACCAGCTACTCCTGCAAATACGTGACGATGCCGCAGACGTCGGAGTCGATTGCGCCGCCGCCGCAGGTGTTCGGCGATCCCATCTGCATTCCCGGCCTCGCGCACATCCTGGGCAGCAACTACACGGTCGATCCGCTGCATGGCACCGGAACCTCGAACTCTTCGGGCAACTGCACGAACAGCGGCGCGTGCCAGGCGGCGACGATGACGCTGCGCAACAGCACGGCGAGCAACATCCAGGTGCCGTGGGTGCGCTTTGATATCACGGACATTCCCTTCGACAAGCCTTGGGTGGCCGGCGCGCTGACGCTGACCGACACTGGCACGTACGTGAGCAGCGGCACGGGCTTCCAAGGCGTGCTGGTGCTGGGCGACCCGGATCCGGAAGCCTCGCCGGCCGCCTTCGTGTGCAGTGCCGATGGCCCGCCGGCCAAGCGGCAGGTGCTGTCGCTGGCGACGACGGTGAACTACGCCG
>CAIXAA010000941.1 GCA_903917305.1 uncultured Myxococcales bacterium
CGACGAATGGTGGGGTTTTCTCGGCTTCGACGATTGCACGCAGGAACGCGAATGGAGCGACGCCGAACGCGACAGTTTCCGCGCCGTCGCCCACATGTTGGGCACCGCCATGGAGCGGCAACAGGGCTTGCATTGCCTGCTCGGCTACGGGGCGCGCGGCACGGTCTGGGCGATGCTGATGGGCGAACTCCTGGCCGCACAACTGGAGGGGGAACCGCTGCCGCTGGAACGCGATCTCGTCGCTGCGCTCGACCCGGCGCGATTTCTGCTGCGCCGTCTGCGCAGAAGTTAAGCGAGTAGGCGCCCGATGCGCTCCTGCACGCGTTCCCGGCCGAGCACTTCGAGCACGGCGTCGATCGCCGGCGACTGCGGCTGGCCGAGCAGCACGACGCGCAGCGGAATCGCCAGTTGCGGCATTTTCATGGCATGGCCCGCCAGGGTTTCCTTGATCGCCAGAGACAAGGCCGGCGCTTCCCAGGCCACGTCGGCAAGCTTGGCGGAGAGCGTCCGGAGCGCGGCGCGCACCGGCTCGGTCAGATGCAGCTGCACGAGTTCAGGCGCGGGGTGGAGGGCGATGCAGAAGGCATGGGCCGCATCGGCCAGTTCGTTCAAGTTGGCGACGCGTCCCTTGTAGAGCGCCATGACCCGTGGCAAATCGGTGAAGCCGCGACCATCCACGCCCTGTCTGGCCAGACGCCGCAAGGTTTCCTCGGCCAGGCGCGCGTCGTCGGCCTGCTTCAGGTAATGGGCGTTCAGCCAGTTCAGCTTCTCGGTGTTGAACTGGGCTGCGGAGGCGGTGATGTGGTCGAGCTCGAACCAGGCACAGAACTGCTCCATGCTGAAGGTCTCGTCGTCGCCGTGCGACCAGCCCAGCCGGGCCAGATAGTTGAGTACCGCCTCGGGCAGATAGCCCTCCTCCTCGTACTGCATCACCGAGACCGCGCCATGGCGCTTGGAGAGCTACTGGCCGTCATCGCCGAGTATCATCGACAGATGCCCATAATGCGGCAGCGGCGCGCCCAGCGCCTTGAACATGTTGATCTGGCGCGGCGTGTTATTGACGTGGTCGTCGCCGCGGATGACATGGCTGATCTTCATGTCCCAGTCATCGACCACGACGCAGAAATTGTAGGTCGGCGTGCCGTCGCCGCGGGCGATGACGAAGTCGTCGAGCTCGGCATTGGCAATCGAAATCCGACCTTTCACCAGGTCGTTCCAGGCGACCATGCCGTCCGCCGGATTGCGGAAGCGCACCGCGGGGAGAATGCCTGCCGGCGGGTCGGGCAGGACTTTGACCGGCTCATTTGCCAGACTCGGCCGCCATCGCCCATCGTAGCGCGGCTTTTCATTGCGGGCGCGCTGCGCCTCGCGCATCGCTTCCAGTTCTTCTGGCGATGTATAGCAAAGGTAGGCCGTGCCCGCCGCCAGCATCTGGCGGATCACTTCCTTGTAGCGGTCCATGCGCTGCATCTGGTAGTAAGGCCCCTCGTCGTAGTCGAGCCCCAGCCAGTCCATGCCGTCGAGAATGGCCTGCACCGCTTCCGGCGTCGAGCGCGCAACGTCGGTGTCCTCGATGCGCAGGATGAAAGTGCCGCCGTGGCGGCGCGCATAGGCCCAGCTGAAGAGCGCGGTGCGCGCGCCGCCGATGTGCAGGAAGCCGGTGGGACTGGGAGCGAAGCGGGTGCGTATCATGGCG
>CAIXAA010000942.1 GCA_903917305.1 uncultured Myxococcales bacterium
ACGGCGTCTTTTGCGGGCCGTCCTGCGTGTTCACCAACGTCGTCTGGCCGCGCGCCGAGGTCAGCCGCCACGGCGAGATGGCGCCGACCTACGTCGGTCCCGGCGCAACCCTCGGAGCCAACAGCACAATCGTCTGCGGCCACACCATCGGCGCGTTCGCCTTCGTCGCCGCGGGCGCGGTGGTCAGCCGCGACGTGCCAGCCCACGCGCTTGTCGTCGGAAACCCAGCACGCATCAAAGGTTGGGTGTGCCGCTGCGGCGAGCGCCTCTCCTACGCCGCCAAGCCGGCCGCCGGCGAGCGCGCCACGTGCACGCGCTGCACGGCCAGCTGGACCCACAGCGGCACTGCTCTCATCCCTGTAGAATGACGGAAGAAACCATGACGCAAAAGCCTTCGCCAGTCGCGCTTCTCGACCTCGCCCGCATGCTTGCCCCGCACAAGGAGGCGCTGCACGCCGCCTTGGAGCGCTGCCTGACGCACGGGCAGCTGGTGCTTGGTCCGGAAGTGCTCAACTTTGAACGCGATCTCGGCCAGTACCTGGGGTCTCCGCACGTCATCGGCGTCTCGAGCGGCACGGACGCGCTGTTGGCGACCTTCATGGCGCTGGGCCTGGAGCCGGGCGACGAAGTGCTGACGACCGCGTTTACCTTCATCTCGACAGCGACTTCCGTGCTGCGCGCGGGTCTGCGACCGGTGTTCGTCGATCTGGCGCCGGGGCTGTTCTACCCGGATGTCGAGCAATATGAGGCGGCTTGGACGCCGCGCACGCGGGCCGTGCTCTCGGTGCACCTGTTTGGCGAACCGCAGCCGCTGACCCAGGTCAAGGCGCTCTGCGACCGCCACGGCGCGCTGCTCGTCGAGGATTGCGCGCAGGCGATCGGTGCGAAGGCGGCCGATGGCCGGCACGTCGGCCGCGTGGGCATCGCGGGAACGTTGAGCTTCTTTCCAGCCAAGAACCTGGGCGCGCTCGGCGATGGCGGCGCGGTGTTCACGGACGATGCCGCGCTGCACGCCAAGGTGCGCGAGAAACGTCAGCACGGTTGCGCGGTTCGCTACCAGCACCAGCACCTGGGCGGCAACTTCCGGCTGGACGCGCTGCAGGCGGCGTTTCTTGGCGTGCTGCTGCCGCAGCTGGACGGCTGGGTCGCGCTGCGGCGCCAGCACGCGGACGCGTGGGAGGCTGCGCTGGCGCCGATCGCCGCGCGGCTCGGACCGGATCGGCTGACGCTGCCGGTGGATGTGCCGGGGCACGCCTGGAACCAGTACGTCATTCGCACGAACCAGCGCGACGCGTTGCGCGCGGCGCTGGACGCGGCGGGCGTGGGCACGGCGATCTACTACCCGTCGGCGCTGCACCAGCAAGGTGCGCTCGCCGCAGCACATCCGGCCGCGAGCCTGCCCGAAGCCGAGCGCGCGTGCGCGGAGGTCCTGGCGCTGCCGGTCTATCCTGGCCTGACCGAAGCCGAGCAGGCGCGCGCCGCTGAGGTGGTCGCCGCCTTCTTCGCGTGCTAAGCTGCTGGCCACGCCCAAGGCTCACATCCCCATTCGCCCTCGCTCGGAGCTCCGATGTCACGCATGGCCAAGTCCGTACCATCTCTGGAGAAGAAGGAAGCCAAGCCCGAAGAGGCGCCGCGCGACCCGGTGACCGAGAAGCTGCTGAAGTCGCGCACCATTCAGATCACCAGCGAGATCAATGACAAGGCCGCTGCGCGCGCGATCGGCGAGCTGCTGGTGCTGGAAGCCGATGACGCCGAGGCGCCCATCACCATCATCCTGAACTCGCCGGGCGGCAGCGTGACGGCGGGCATGGCCATCTACGACATGATGCGCTTTGTTTCTCCGCGGGTACGCGTGCTGTGCACCGGCCTGACGGCGTCGATTGCCACCATCATCCTGCTCGGCGCGAAGAAGGAAGACCGCCTCGCGCTGCCCAACGTGCGCCTGCTGATTCACCAACCGCTGATTCCGATGACGGTTTATGGGCCGGCCAGCGACCTCGAGATCACCGCCAACGAGATCATCAAGACCCGCGCTCGCATCAACGAGCTGCTGGCGGCGGAGACCGGGCAGCCGCGCGAGCGCATCGAGGCCGACACCCAGCGAGACTACTGGCTGACCGCGCAGGAAGCGGTCGCCTATGGGTTGCTGGCGCGTGTCGTGGAGAAGAGGTCAGAACTCTAGGCGCTGGGCAACAGACGGGTCAGCAAGCCTATTTCGCTGCCTGACCCATGCGCGGCGCCACGTCCGCGGCGCCTTCCGTCGCAGCAACTACATGTCGAGCACGATCACGCCGCGGCGGTCGTCGTCCGCATCCTGGTCGTGGCGCTGCCGCTCGTGCTCGGGCGTCCAGGACGGCGGCTGCTGCAGCGGAAACCGTCCGGGAATCTCAAGCCGTGGCTGCAGGCGCTCGTCCTTCTCCTCTCTGCGCCTGATCTGTTCGATGATGAATGCGTCCAGCATGACATCCTCCGGGGGTCGGACCGAGCAACACTCCTCGCGTTTCGCGGGGAAGCGGCCTGGCACCCCGTACCTGATTTCAAAGTAGCATCCGATCCGGGGCATCGCAAGTTGGCGAGCATCGCGGCCGCTGCCTACAGCGACGCGAGGAAGGATTCGATGGCGGGATCGTAGGTGCTGTCCGGCGCGCCCTCCGGATGCAAGTGCACGTCCGGCAAGAGGGAAAGCTCGGAAGCGGCGGAGCGGCGGGCGTGCAGCAGGACGCGGCTGGCGCTCGCATCGCCAACGCGGTGCAGCATCCGCGCCTGACCGATCCGGCCCAGGCCCGCGGCTTCGAGGGCTGCCAAAGCTCTCTTTGCAAGTTCGATGGGATACACCACGCACAGCGCGCCGTCCGGTGCCAGGAGCGTGGCCGCGACGGCGACAAAACGCTCGATGCCAGCCGTAGTTTCGCAGTGCGCGACGAGCCGCTCCGGGTCGCGGGGAGCGACGCGTGGACCTATCTGATAATACGGAGGATTGCACACGATGAGGTCGGCAAGCGGCAACATTGGCAACGTTTGCGCAACATCGCACGTCACGACCTCGGCGCGGGCATCCAGGCCGGCGAGCCGCAGGTTGCGCCCGGCGCGCTCGGCCATCTGCGGCTGGCGCTCCACCAGGACCAGGTGCGCCGCGCGAAAACGCTTGCCGATCAGGATGGAAACGAGGCCCGACCCGGCGCCGAGGTCGATGCAGGTGTGGACGTCGTCCACGTGGCTCGCAGCGAAGAAGGCGAGCGCCATCGCGTCCACGGAGGTGCGGTAGCCGCGTTTGGCCTGCAGCAGTTCGACCTTGCCGCGCAGCAGAACATCAAGTGTCTCATGCTCTTGCGGCGTACGGTGCGTCATGGCGCAACCGCCGCCGCCAAAGAAGCCAGGACCTGCTGGATCGCTTCGAGCCTCAGCTCGCCTTCGCGCACGATTTGCAGCTGGCCGCCGGCGAGACGCACCAGCGTCGAGGGGACGCCGCGCGGCTCCGGGCCGAGATCGAGCGCGCCTGCCAGCGCCTGGGCCAGCGCCGGCGGCACGTCGCGCCAATGCCTGGCGGGCGGCTGGCCTCGCAGGTTCAGGCTCGTGCTGACCCACGGATGCTGCAGCTGCGCGCCGATGGCCTGGGAAGCAGGGTGACGATCGATGCGCAGCGCCACCGTCCCGTCCTCGCCGCGCACCGGCGCTGGCACCTGCGGACCCGCAGCGCACACGACGGTCAGCGGCGTCGGCCAATCGTGCGCCAGCAGGGCGCGAACCTGGGCATCGGCCGCGGCCCATCCTTCGCAATCTCGAGCATTTGCAGCGATGAGGACGTAGCCCTGGCCAGCGGCGCGGCCCTTGAGGGCATCCAGGGCTGCCAAGGCAGCGGGGCACAGCGGATCGGCGGCAATGCCATACAACCCTTCAGTTGCATGGGCGATCAGGCGACCGGCACGCAGCGCGTCGGCGGCATCCGCAGGGGAGGCGAAGACGGGCAGGGCAGCGGTCACCGCGCGGCGAAGGTCACGGGCGCGATCCCCAGCGGCGGCGGCAGCGCCACGTCCGGGCCGAGGCCGGGCACGCGACCGGCGGTGTCGCCGGACTTGCCGCCATCGAGAAGGAACAGCACCGCGGACGTGATGGCGAGCGCACCGCCCACGCCGAGCCCGGCGCCGGCAATCAGGCGGTGGTTCAGGATTGTGTCCTTCTCCGCCTGCGTCTTGACCACCTGGTTCGTGCCGGACAGCGAGCTGGAGTAGGCCAGGCCGACAGCCAATGCCACCACGGCGCCGCCCGCGACGGCCATCGCCGGCACGTTCTTGTACCACGGCCGGGCCACGACTTGCGGCGGCGGCGCCACGCCTCCCGCCGGCGTCTTCTCGCCCAGGATCGTGGTCAGCACGCGGGTCACGGCGCGCTTGGAGGTTCCCACGCCCGGCACCTTCACGATCGCGCTGCGCTCGACCTTGTTCTGGCCGACATCCACGACGTACGACACGAGGTTCTCGCCAATCACGCCGATGACGCAGACCATGTTGACGCCGAGATCGCGGCCCAGCGTCGTCGCGTCCAGCTGCACGCGCGCCTTGGCGGCCTCCAGATCGGCGTAGCTCAGGCCGACGTTCTTGTCTTCGAGGACCAGGTGGCTCTCGAACGGCAGATCGATGGCGATCTTCGTCGTTGCGCCGCCGTTGATCTTGACGCGGTGCAGCATCGACGTGTTCGCGCCCTGCTGCAGACGCAACGTATAGATGCCTGGAATCAGGTCCGAAATCATCAGGGGCGTCGCGCCGCGGTCGATGCCGCCCAAGATGATGTGCGCACCAATCGGCGTGGAGGCCACATCGACGGCGCCCTTCTGCAACTGATTGACTTCCTTGACGACTGACTTGAACAGGTCGACGACGTCGGGCCGGTAGTTGTCATCCGTGATGCGCGCCTTGAGGCCAAACGTCGTGATGACGACGCGAAACACTTCCGCGGCCGCGTCGCGGTCTTTGGCGACGACATAGGCGGTGGCCAGCTGCGCGAGCACATCCAGGTACTCCTTGCGCAAACCGTCGTCCGCACCAGGCGCGGCCAACGTCGCGCGGTACTTCGACTCGGCAGCCTGCAAGGCCTTGATGGCATTGGTGGCGTCCGCATTGTCCAGGAAGGCGATGCCCTTCTGCTTGGCTTCGGCCAGCGCCTTGCGCCGCTCGTCGGTCACTGCGCCGGGCACCTGGTCGCGGTTGCGACCCATCTTCTCCGCGATCTTCTCGCCCGGCACCAGGATGTAGTCGCCGGTGTTCTCTTCCTTGAACGCCGCCATCACTTCGCGCAAGTAGTCGACGGTCAGGCTGTTTTGATCCGTGCCGCCGCGCAGCTCGATGATGGCCAGCGTGCGCTCGATGTCGTGTTCGCCGGCAGCCACCGGCGCCGCGATGCACGTCGCGAGCGCGACGAGGGACAAGGCCAAAGTGCGCAATCGCTGGTGCATCGGAAACCTTCTTGGGGCAGGAGCTCGGCGGTCACCAAAGGCGGAGGTTGCGGCCCGCTACGGTGCTGCTGGATCCGCGGATTGTAGGCCCCGAGGTCGCTGTGTCAAGAATGGGCGGGCGATGGATCATGTGGATCGCGCAGGCAAAATCTTCGCGCGTGGCCCGGCTGCAGGTCTCAGTGAGACCGGGACTGGTCTCACCCCGAGACCTGCCATGCGAGCAAACACCATGGGATGACGGCCTATCCACGTTGGCACGGAGCTTGCTTTGCCTGCCACGGTGGCGCTGAACGCGCTGGGAGGCTGGCATGGGACGCGGACGCGGTTTCGGGTGGTGCGGTGTGGCAATGGCGTGGGCGGCCTGCCTGTACGCGTGCAGCGGAAGCGTGGATCCGCAAACGCTTCCGGGGGCAGGGCCGATGGCGCACGCCAGCGACGTGCCTGCGGATCCGGCTGCGCCCCTCGGGGAGGCGGTCACGGTGACCGCGGCGCCTGCGAGCGCGCCTGCCACGCCCCGCCTCGTCGTGAGCGAGTTGATGGTCGATCCGCTGCTCCTGGACGACAGCGTGGCGGAGTTCGTCGAGATCGTGAACCTCTCGCCGTGGCCGGTGCGCCTCGCGGACTTGTCGCTGACGCTGCCGTCGGGGCGCACGTTCGTTCCGGAACGGCCGCTGGCGCCGGTGCTGCTGCCGGGCGCGATCGTCGTGCTCACGCCGCACGGCCAGGGCCCCGGCGAGGCGCGCCTGCGCGGGCTGCGCCTGCCGAACGTTGCGGGGCGACTGGAGCTGCGCTGGCGCAAGCAGCTCGTCGATGTCGTGCACTGGTACCGCAAACGGCCGTGGCCCAAGGCAAAGCCGGGCATTGCGCTCGAGCGCATTTCCCCGATGGCGGACGGGCAGTTGGGCGGCTCGTGGCGCGCGAGCCGCACCGTGCTGCGCGTGTTGGAGAGGGCGAGCCCAGGGACGGTGAACTGGACCTGCGCGCAAGTTCGGGGCACGCCGCTCGAGGGTCGATGCGCGGCGCCAGGTGCAGGAACGCTTGGTCCAAAAACGCCGAACCGAGCACGCAAATG
>CAIXAA010000943.1 GCA_903917305.1 uncultured Myxococcales bacterium
CGGCGCGTTGCGACCGCCCTTCTGCTTGCGGTGCCCGGTCGACGTCGCCTCCTGCTCCGCCCCGAATTTGTCCAGAGGGTGGCAGGTGTTGCACGAGATGTCGTGGTTCTTGGACAGGCGCGTGTCGAAGTACAGCACGCGCCGACCGTGTTCAACGCCGCGGGCCACTTCGTGCAGTTCTGGGACGGGCGCGCGGCGGATGTCGAAGCGCAGGCCAAGGGGCCGATCCTCAACCCGATCGAGATGGCGATGCCGGACCCGACGCGGGTGCTCGCGACGCTGCAGTCGATTCCCGGCTACCTGCCGCTGTT
This sequence comes from uncultured Myxococcales bacterium, assembly GCA_903917305.1. Lineage (GTDB taxonomy): Bacteria > Myxococcota_A > UBA9042 > UBA9042 > UBA9042 > CAIXAA01. Next base: position 312 of record CAIXAA010000943.1, read on the forward strand.
CCAGGCTGCGTTTCCGGGCGAGGCGACGCCCATCACCTACGACAACGTCGGCAAGGCGATCGGCGCCTTCGAGCGCAAGCTGAGCACGCCGAGCCGCTGGGACAAGTTCCTGAAAGGCGACGACAAGGCGCTGACCGACATCGAGAAGGCCGGGCTGCAGGCGTTCGTCGAGACCGGGTGCCCGACGTGCCACCAGGGCGCGCTGGTCGGCGGCTCGATGTTCCAGAAGGCCGGCCTGGTCAAGCCGTGGCCGAACTTGAAGGACCAAGGCCGCTTTGCCGTGACCAAGACCGACGCCGATCGCATGTTCTTCAAGGTGCCGAGCCTGCGCAACATCACCAAGACTGCGCCCTATTTCCACGACGGCAGCGTCGCGACCCTGCCGGAGGCGATCAAGCTGATGGCGCGCCACCAGCTCGGCAAGGAGCTGGACGACGCCAAGGTGCAGTCGATTGCCGCCTTCCTGGACGCGCTGACGGGGGAATTGCCCAAGGATCTCATCGCGGCGCCGACGCTGCCGCCGAGCGATTCGGCGACGCCGGCTCCGGATCCGAGCTAGCTAGTCAAAGCGAAATGGCTGACGATACTGGGGATTCGGCAGATCGAAGCACGCCTGGATGCGCGGCGCATAGCGCGTCTGGAAGGCTTGGGGCTCCAGCTCCAGGCTGCGCAGCGCGTCCGCCGCGGGCGAATCGCCCAGCGTGAGGTACGGCGTCTCCGGCTGCACGCCGCGCTTCCACAGCAAGTCCATGCGCTTGTGCACGTGGAACTCGCCCTGGAACGCCGTCCGGCTCTGCAGCAGGTCCGGGCCAAGACGCGAGTAGAGGTGCGCACTTTCGTCGAACTGCGTCGGCTTGCCCGTCGTCGGCACGCGCAGCGTGAAATACGGCTTGCCGTCGTCATCCAGCGCCGTCGTCACGCAATCGCCGCCTTGCTGGCGGATGTCGATGTCCTGCACGACCTTGGGCAGGCCCCAAATGCGCAGGCCGCGCAGCTGGTTCTCCAGCGAAGTCACGGGCATCGAGAACACGTGGTAGCCAAAGCCCGGATAGCCCGGCCACAGCATCGGCAGCAGCGGCACGGGAAGCGACGGATCGACCAGCACCGGGATCGTCATCGCTATCTCGTTGTACGGCAGAACGCCCAGCACTTTCCGGTAGATGTAGCAGGAGAACGCCACGAGCGCGCGGCCGCCCGGCATGCGCACCGGCTGCAGCTTGGGATGCGGCAGCAGGCGCTGGGCCTTGTCCCACGGGCACAGGAAGATGGCCTGCGCGCAGGTGACGTCGCCGTAGAAGGTTGGAAACAGGTAGTTCTTGGCGATCGTGTCGCTGAGCTGCAGCGGCGCGGGCGCGTGGCGCAGCTGGAAGCGCTGGTAGAACGGCTCCTGGAATTCGCTAGCGTTGTCGAGCAGGTTCGGGTCGATGGTGCGGCTGGGCTGCATGGGGCGCTCCTTGGCGGTCGGCAGCGCGAGCGTGGCAGGCGCACTGCCGCGAGGCAAGCGCGGGGCCGCGGCGAAGGCATCCTGGGCCATCGCCGCGGCGGAGAACCCGAGGTGGCCGAGCTTTGGCGCTGCGCCCACCACCACTTGGACATCCGAATCAAGCCAATTGGCGACGTGCGGCGGCTAGCGAAACATGTCGGGAAATTGCCGGCGCAGTTCCAGCAGCTTGGGGAGGTCGTTGAAGACCACGTACGGCTCGCGCGGGTGCAAGGCCACGTAATTCTGGTGGTACGCCTCCGCCGGATGGAACTGCTGCAGCGGCACGACTTGCGTCACGATGCGGTCAGGAAACGTGCGCGCCTGGGTGAATTGCCGGATGGTGCGCTGCGCGATTTCCTGTTGATCGGCGCTGGCATAGAAGATCACGGAGCGGTATTGGCTGCCTGCGTCCGGCCCCTGTCGGTCGCGCTGCGTCGGGTCGTGCGCCACCAGGAAGAACACCTGCAGCAGCTGGTCATAGCTGACCTGCGTCGGATCGAAGCGCACCAACACCGACTCCGCGTGCCCCGTGTCGCCGCCGCTGACCTGGTCGTAGTGCGCCGTGTCCGCGCGGCCACCCGAGTAGCCGGACACGGCTTGGGTGACGCCCCGAACGTGGCGAAAAACGGCCTCGACGCCCCAAAAGCACCCGCCGGCAAAGACAGCGGTTTCCTGTGGCTGCGCGCTGGCGGGGAGGGCGCCGCCGAAGCTGAACAGCAGGCACGCGCAGGCGAAGAGCAGCGTGCGAAGGCGTCGGATGCAGACCTTCGTGGAAAGACGAGTGTTGCGGGGCGTCATGGCGTTGCCTCCCAGGCGTCAAGCTCAGGCGCGTCCCGGGACGAACCGGAGCGCGACGCCGTTGCTGCAGTAGCGCAAGCCGGTGGGCCGCGGGCCGTCGTTGAACACGTGGCCGTGGTGCCCGCCGCA
>CAIXAA010000944.1 GCA_903917305.1 uncultured Myxococcales bacterium
GTGGCGACAAGCGTGATGACCGACGTGCCCGGCTTGGCCTGCGCCGAAGCGTGGATCTGCAGCGAGCCGCCCGCGCAACCGACGATCGGCGTCGCCGTGAACGTCACGCCTTGCGGCAGGTTCTGCGCCACAAGGTCGATCTCCGGCGCATCGCAGCCCATCGCCGGCGACAGCGGCACATCCTCGCTCTCGTCCACGCCGACGTCGATCTCCGGATCGGCCGTCTCGATGAGCGTGCCCGGCGCCTTGCTCGGCACGTCCGGCGCGGCGGCCGTCGTGTCGGCGCTGCCCGCGTCCGGGCCGCCGGTGTAGGCCGTGGTGTCGGAGCCGCCGTCGGCAGCGTCGGGGGCAAAAGTCGCCGTGATCACCTTGCCGCTCTCGCTGATGTCGACCAGCAGGTCGAGGCTGGCCGTGGTGCCGAGGTCCTTGGCGCCGCTGCTCCAGCCGACGAAATGCCAGCCCGCTTGCGGCACTTCGCTCAGCGTCGCGGTCTCGTCCATGGTGAGCGACCACGGGCACGAGCTGTCCGCGCCGCACGTGGCGGCGCCACCGTCGCTGACCTTGCCCTTGCCGACGACCTGGACGGTCAGCTCGACTTCGCCCTCCGTGGGTCCGGCGGACTTGCCGCTCGGGTTGCAGGCGACGAGCAGGCAGGCAAGGAGCAAGAGAACGACGCGGGCGCAGCGCATAAGAACCTCCTCACGACCACGTGACGCTACCGCCGCGCGGGCGAAGCTGCAAGGCGTCTCGCAGGGTTCCGCTGCTGGTTCGCCGCCGTCCGCTGCCTACACGACCGCGAGCCGCGTCGCGGCCGAGACGGTCGAGGACGCGTGCACCGTCAGGTCGCCCGCCGCGCTGACCGACACGGCAAAGTGCGTCAGCGAGGACTTGGCGGGCCCCTTGGTCACCGAGCCATTGGCGGTGAACTGGCTGTTGTGGCAGGCGCAGATGATGCCGCTGGGGTCGATCGTGCCCTGGGTCGTCATGTCGCAGTTGGCGTGCGGGCAGATCGTGGTCATCGCGTAGATGCCCGCCACGTCGCGGCCCAGGATGACCATGCTGGTGCCGATGGCCTTGAGGCTGCCGATGGGCACGCTGCTGACGTTGCCGGCGGCGATGTTGCCGCTCGGGCCGACGGCGGCGGCGCAGCCGGTCGCGAACAAGGCGCCGGCAGCGCCCGCGGCGAGCAGCGTCTGGAGGACTTCACGGCGGGAAGGATTCGACATGGGCACCATACCTCGCAGAAGGGGGAGAAGGAGCGTCTGTGCGCAGTTGCGGCGCAAGGGCTTCCAGGTACGATGCATTTTTCCGGTGCGCGATCAACCGTGGCTTTGTTTCGGAAGATTGCGCGCGCCTCAGGCCACGCGGCAGGCCACGGCAAAGTCGAGGCGCGGGTTGCGCGGCCGCACGCCGCTCGGGTCGCCGTAGCCCAGGTTGCAGACGAGCACCGACTTGATGGTGGTGCCAGCGAAAAACGCCTGATCGACGGCGGCCTTGTCGAAGCCACCCATCGGCCCGCAATCGAGGCCGAGCGCGCGCGCGGCGACGATCAGGTAGGCGGCCTGCAGCATGCCGCTGCCGAGCGCCACGGTCTCCGCCATCGCGGGATTGGCCTCGAACATGCCGACAGCCTTGGGATTCTGCGGGAACAGGGTGGGGAACTGCTCGAAGAACCGGCTGTCGTAGCCGATCACGGCGGCGACCGGCGCGGCCAGCGTCTTGGCGCGATTGCCCTCCGCCATCGCCGGGCCCAGAAGCGCTTTGGCCTCGGGCGACTTCACGAACACCACGCGCGCCGGGCAGGCGTTCATCGCCGTCGGGCCCATGCGAAACAGACTGTAGAGCTGCTCGAGCAGCGCGTCGGGCACCTCGCGGTCCAGCCAGGCATTGTGCGTGTGCGCCTGCAGGAACAGTTGGTCGAGGGCGGCTTGGTCGAGGGGCGAAGGGGACATGGCGGGAAGCTCCAGGGGATGAAGGGGCGGCAAGCGGGCCGCCGGGGAAGGCCCCCAAGGTAGCCGCGCCGGCCCATTCGTCAACCGGCGCAGGGTCGTCGGCGCCGGCTGCGTCCGCCGCGCGCGGGCCGGCTACCTGCGAAACGCAATCCCGAGGCCGACATCGCCGGGTCCTGGCACGATCGCGACGTGCTCCGGCGGCTCCCGCAGCCACAGCCACACAC